>NZ_JACSKM010000015.1:0-53524 GCF_018617615.1 Exiguobacterium sp. s189
CCATGCCGAACACGGAAGTTAAGCGTCTCAGCGCCGAAAGTAGTTGGGGGATCTCCCCCTGTGAGGATAGGACGTTGCCAGGCAACAACAGAGAGGACGACCGAGCATACGCTCGGTCGTTTTTTTGTATCGATTAGCGGTGCTCTCTATGAGGGCATCGCTTTTCGTTTGCCTTTTTTTAAATCAATGATAAAATATAGTCAAAAGTCAAAGATGGTCAGAGGGTGGTGGAGATGAGAAATATTTCGGATGTCATTGAACAGTATTTGAAGCAAGTGTTAAAGGAAAGTCAGGCAAATGCGATCGAGATTAAACGTCAAGACATCGCACAACGATTCGAATGTGTCCCATCCCAAATCAATTATGTCATCAACACACGTTTTACCGTCGAAAAAGGATATTTAGTAGAAAGTAAACGAGGTGGCGGTGGATATATTCGGATCCGACGCGTCATCTTACATGAAAAACAGGATGTGCTCTCTAGTTTGATGGATGTCATTCATGAGCATCCACGTCTGAATGAACAACTCGTTGAAAATGTGCTCGTGCGATTAGTGGAAGAACAAATGATGCACGAACAAGAAGCACAATTGATTTACCATCTCTTATCAGATGAAGCATTAAACTTACAAGTTGATGATCGTTCTTTTATTCGACGTCAACAATTGCTGGCACTGATGAAAGTACTTCGTTATCGTAATGGGGGATAAGTCGTATGTTATGCGAACGTTGTAAACAACGACCTGCTGTCAATGAAGTCGTTGTGATGGAACAAGATGTACCCGTAAAAAAACGATTATGTCGACAATGTACGGTAGAACTGATGACAGGATATGTACCGGTCGTGAAGCGATGCCCGACTTGTCAGATGACACGCCAAGACCTATTGCGTGTACGAAAAGCAGGATGCGCTACATGTTATACCGTATTTCGGGATGAATTGATCAAAATCACTCGTCAATATCAACAAGGACATGATCATCATATCGGTTCAATCCCTGACCAGCTACGCACGCCACATGAACGGATTGAAGAACGGCTCGAAAAGTTGGCAGGGGAGTTGAACCGCGCTGTCGAACAAGAAGATTATGAACGGGCAGCACGCATTCAAAAAGAAATGAAGCAATTAGAAGGGCAGGGAGATGTCTGATGGAAACTTTCCTAACACATCCACTTGGTCCAAAAATGAAAGAACGTGCCAAGCTCGATGATTTGGTCGTTTCTACAAGAATTCGACTGGCGCGTAATGTCAAAGACACGGTATTCTCTCCCGTACTTTCTAAAGAAGGAGAACGTCAGCTTTGCGATCGTCTAGAAGGGCGTTTACGTGGATTGAAAGGATTCGAATATCTTCATATGCGTGATTATGATGAAGTGACACGACAGGCGTTGATGGAGAAACACCTCATTAGCCCAGCCGTTGCAACCAATGAAGAGAGTGCGGTCTTTTTAAGTGAAGATGAAACCATCAGTGTATTGATTAATGAGGAAGACCATTTACGCATTCAAACGCTACTTCCAGGATATCAAGTGAAAGAGGCGTTTGAATTAGCGAAACAAGTTGATGCATTATGTGCAGAATCCCTATCGTATGCGTTTGATGAACAGTTAGGCTATTTGACGACATGTCCGAGTAATATCGGAACAGGACTTCGTGCCTCGGTCATGTTACACTTGCCGGGACTCACCTTAACGGGACGAATCAGTCCAATCTTACGAGAACTTCGAAAATTGGGCTATACGATTCGAGGTCGTTATGGTGAAGGTAGTGATGCGGCGGGTCGCTTGTTCCAACTTTCGAATCAACGGACATTAGGGAGTCACGAGTCACAGTTACTGGCTGACTTTATGGAAGTGACAGAACAAGTGATTCAAGCAGAGCGTCATGCGCGCGAAGAACTCGTTGCGAATCGACAGGAAGAGTTAGAAGATCAATTTTATCGATCATATGGTATTTTGCGATATGCAAAGTTACTATCTTCTACTGAAGCCATCGAACGATTATCTGATTTACATTTGGCGAGTGACCTAGGGATTTTGTCTGATTGGAGTCCACCAAAGTTCCATGAACTCATTGTTCGGCTACAATCAGGTTTTCTACAAAAACATTTCGGGAAAACATTATCTACGCAAGAACGGGATCGAGAACGAGCGACCCTCGTTCGTCGAACGTTAGATCAAGGCTTAGTTTGATCCAACTACAAGGAGGTTTTGTCAATGATGTTTGGACGATTTACAGAACGAGCACAGCGCGTATTGGCTTTAGCACAAGAGGAAGCAGTACGTCTTGGCCATCATAATATTGGTACAGAACATATTTTATTAGGATTGGTTCGTGAAGGAGAAGGGATTGCGGCAAAAGCGCTCTTCGCTCTCGGATTGACTTCTGAAAAAATTCAACAAGAAGTAGAATCATTGATTGGACGCGGTTCTGAGAATGGATCGACGATTCACTACACGCCACGTGCGAAAAAGGTCATTGAACTCTCGATGGATGAGGCACGTAAACTAGGACATTCATATGTTGGAACGGAGCACATCCTTCTTGGATTGATTCGTGAAGGCGAAGGTGTCGCGGCACGTGTCCTCAATAACCTTGGAATCAGTTTGACGAAAGCACGTCAACAAGTATTACAGCTTCTCGGTAACACGGAGTCTTCTTCAAATGCTTCACAACCAGGTGCGAGCGCTGCAACCCCAACACTTGATGGGTTGGCACGCGACTTGACGCAACAAGCACGTGAATCGCGTTTAGACCCGGTCATCGGCCGCGCAGGTGAGATTCAACGTGTCATTGAAGTCTTATCTCGTCGTACGAAAAACAACCCGGTTCTTATCGGAGAGCCAGGTGTCGGGAAAACGGCAGTAGTCGAAGGTCTCGCTCAACAAATCATTAACAACGAAGTACCTGAAACACTTCGCAATAAACGAGTGATGGTACTCGACATGGGTACACTCGTAGCAGGTACGAAATATCGTGGTGAGTTCGAAGATCGATTGAAAAAAGTAATGGATGAAATTCGTCAGGCAGGAAACGTCATTCTCTTCATTGACGAGTTGCACACATTGATTGGTGCGGGGGGTGCAGAAGGTGCGATTGATGCGTCGAACATCCTCAAGCCGTCATTGGCTCGTGGTGAACTTCAATGTATCGGGGCGACAACACTTGATGAATACCGGAAGTACATCGAAAAAGATGCAGCGCTTGAACGACGCTTCCAACCAATTCAAGTAAATGAACCGACAACAGAAGAAGCTGAACAAATCCTACTCGGGTTGCGCGATCGTTATGAAGCGCATCACCGCGTAACGATTACAGACACAGCGATTCACGAGGCGGTCGTTCTGTCTGACCGTTACATCTCGGATCGTTTCTTACCGGACAAAGCGATTGACCTCGTCGATGAGGCGGCATCAAAAGTACGACTTCGCTCGTTCACGGCACCACCGAACTTGAAAGAGTTGGAGTCACGCCTTGAATCGATCCGTAAAGAAAAAGACTCTGCTGTTCAAAGTCAAGAGTTTGAAAAAGCGGCTTCTCTCCGCGATACAGAACAAAAGTTACGCGATGAGTTAGAAGAGTTGAAAGCAGAATGGCAGAACAAGCAAGGAAACGAAAAACTTGAAGTGACGAAAGAGGATATCGCTCAAGTTGTCGCAAACTGGACAGGTGTGCCGGTCACGAAGATTGCCGAAGAAGAGACAGACCGTCTCCTCAAACTCGAATCCATTCTTCACAACCGTGTCATCGGTCAAGACGATGCGGTGAAATCGATTTCCCGCGCCATTCGTCGGGCTCGGGCTGGCTTGAAAGATCCAAAACGTCCAATCGGTTCATTCATCTTCCTCGGACCTACCGGAGTCGGGAAAACCGAACTCGCTCGCGCAGTTGCCGAAGCGATGTTTGGGGATGAGGATGCGATTATTCGAATCGACATGTCAGAGTACATGGAAAAACATGCGACGAGCCGTCTCGTTGGTTCGCCTCCTGGTTATGTCGGTTACGAAGAAGGCGGTCAGTTGACAGAAAAGGTACGCCGGAAACCATACTCGGTCATCCTTCTCGATGAAATTGAAAAGGCTCACCCTGAAGTGTTCAACATCTTACTTCAAGTGCTTGACGACGGTCGCTTGACGGATTCGAAAGGTCGCACGGTCGACTTCCGAAACACCGTCATCATCATGACGTCAAACGTCGGGGCCGCAGCGCTTCAACGTAATAAATACGTTGGATTCACAGTCGAAGATGACGTGAAACGTGAGTATACGGAAATGAAGGATAAAGTACTCGAAGAACTGAAAAAGGCGTTCCGACCTGAGTTCTTGAACCGGATTGACGAAATCACGGTCTTCCATTCACTTCAAAAAGAGCACATTCAAGAAATCATCAAACTTATGGCAGAGACGCTCAAGAAACGTCTTGCCGAACAAGGTGTTGATTTCAGCTTGACGGATGCGGCGCTCGACAAGATTGCCGAAGTCGGCTACGATCCGGAATACGGGGCTCGCCCTCTCCGTCGTGCCCTTCAACGAGAAGTGGAAGATCGCCTCTCAGAAGCAATGCTTGGCGGCACAATCGCTAAAGGCAGTAAAGTTGCGCTCGACGTACAAGATGGAGAGTTTGTCGTTCGTAACGAAGGTGTGGTTCAGTAAATCATTCAGCTCCCTCGTTGTTTATGAGGGAGCTTTTTTTAGACGGGAAGGAAGCTTATGGCCAAAATTAAAACGAAATACGTCTGCCAATCGTGTGGATATGAATCAGCCAAATGGATGGGACGTTGTCCAGGTTGTAATGAATGGAATACGCTCGTTGAGGAGTTCGTCGAAGAGAAGAAAGCCAAACGTGGCGCAGCGTTTGTGCATAGTTCATCCCGACAATTGAAGCCAGAACGACTCGCAAACGTCGTTTCACAAGAAGAGACACGCGTGCACACGAATAGTCGTGAATTTGACCGTGTGCTCGGTGGGGGGATCGTGCCGGGCTCACTCGTCTTAGTCGGCGGGGACCCGGGAATCGGGAAGTCGACGATTCTGTTACAGGTCAGTGCACACCTAGCCCATAGTGGTAAAAAAGTGCTCTATATCTCAGGTGAAGAATCCCTCAAACAGACGAAACTACGAGCGGAACGTCTCGGCTTACCGACCGAAGACTTATTTGTGCTCGCTGAGACAGACATGTTGATGATCGAACGCGTCATTGATGAAGAACAACCCGGGTTTGTCATCATCGACTCGATTCAGACGGTATATATGGATGAGATTCAATCGGCGCCAGGAAGTGTGTCACAAGTACGAGAATGTACGGCAGCGCTCATGAAGATTGCCAAAACACGAGGGATTGCTGTGTTCATCGTCGGTCACGTAACGAAACAAGGATCGATTGCGGGCCCACGTTTACTCGAGCACATGGTCGATGCGGTCCTTTACTTTGAAGGGGAGCGTCATCATACGTTCCGTATTTTACGCGCGGTGAAAAACCGTTTCGGTTCAACGAACGAAATCGGGATCTTCGAGATGAAAGAGAGTGGGCTAGAAGAAGTTCTCAACCCGTCCGAAATCTTTTTAGAAGAACGAACTGCCGGTGTTTCCGGTTCGACGGTCGTCGCTTCGATGGAAGGGACAAGGACAGTGCTCGTCGAACTACAAGCACTCATCTCGCCAACATCATTCGGTAACCCGAGACGTATGGCGACGGGAATCGACCAAAACCGGGTCGCGCTTCTGATGGCCGTCCTTGAGAAACGCTCTGGCTTATTGCTTCAGACACAAGACGCCTACTTAAAAGCGGCGGGTGGCGTCAAACTAGATGAGCCTGCGATTGACCTCGCGATTTGTGTCTCGATTGCCTCGAGTTTCCGTGACCGCCCGACTCGTCCGACGGATGTCTGCATCGGTGAAGTCGGATTGACTGGAGAAGTGCGACGCGTATCACGGATTGAACAACGTGTCGCCGAAGCTGCAAAATTAGGATTCACACGTGCCATCATTCCGAAAAACAACATGGGTGGATGGACCGCTCCGGCAGGAATTGAAGTGGTCGGCGTCGGAACGGTGGACGAAGCACTGCAGTTGGCGATCCCGTTTTAACGGGACGCCAATGGCAGTTTTTAACGCTTTGTAACGAACGTGATTGAAAAAACCATGTTACAATGAAAGTGTTATTTTTGAAATTTTATTTCATATAGAAGGAGGTGGAATGAGTGAAGATTGCTGTACGAATCGGATTTATTTTGATTGGTCTCGTCGTAGGTTGGTTCGGAATTATCGAAGCGACGTTATTATTAGGAGACCTCGGCATGAATGTGCCGGAATGGTTAACGATTCCATACGTAGCAAGTTTGATTGGTGGACTTATCTTCTTCATTCTTAGTTTATTCTTAACCGATGGTGTTGTTGCATTTATTCGTTTTGTCGAAGAACGGCTCGTCCGTTTACCGGTAGGGGATATTTTATTCGGTTCGATCGGCCTCATTATCGGGCTCTTGATTGCCTTTTTGATCAGTGTCTCGCTTGAAGTAACGAACATTTTCTTACTGAGTAAGATCGTTCCGATCTTTGTGACGGCACTGTTTGGTTACTTCGGTTTCGCGGTCGGGTATCGGAAGCGTAACGAATGGATTAAACTATTTGTAAAGAGTGAGCGGGAGAAACCGGCAGCTGAACCGGTACAACGTTCGAATGATAAAATCTTAGACACGAGCGTCATTATTGACGGTCGTATCGCAGATATCGCCACGACCGGATTTGTGGAAGGCACATTGATTGTTCCGCAGTTCGTCATCGGAGAACTTCAATATATCGCGGATTCATCGGATACGTTGAAACGAAACCGTGGTCGTCGTGGACTTGATATTTTAAAAGAACTGCAAGAAAACAAGCGAATCCAAGTTGAAATTTATGATGGGGACTTTGAAGATGTACCAGAAGTCGATATCAAATTAATCAAGTTGGCAGAGTTGAAAAATGGGATTGTCGTCACGAACGACTACAACTTAAACAAAGTCTGCGAAGTACGAAATGTTCCAGTCTTGAACATCAATGACTTAGCGAATGCCGTCAAGCAAATCGTCATCCCTGGCGAAGAGATGGTCGTCACTGTCATTAAAGAAGGAAAAGAGCAAAATCAAGGTGTTGCCTATCTCGAAGACGGGACGATGGTCGTCGTGGAAGGTGGACGTAAGTTGATCTCGAAGACGCTTCCTGTCGTCGTGACGAGTGTGCTGCAGACATCTGCAGGCCGAATGATTTTTGCTCGTCCTGAATAACGAACAAAAAAGAGACGCGTGAGCGCTCTCTTTTTTCACGAAGAGAGGTGTTTAGCATAGTATCTTATACAGTTGTGATCCCGGCTGCGGGAAGAGGGAAACGAATGGGAGCGGATGCGAACAAACTCATGTTGTCGCTCCGTGACAAACCGATTATCACGTGGACGTTACAAGCGTTCGATACCGATCCTTGGTGTGAACGGATTGTTTTGGCGATTCGTCCAGAGGAACGTGACTGGTTTGAAGCGATCACGGCACAAGTCGAAACACCGATTACATATGTAACAGGTGGGGAAGAACGACAACAGAGTGTCCATGCGGGGCTTAAGGTGGTTGCACCCGATACGATTGTGATGATTCATGACGGTGCCCGTCCGTTTGTAAAACGTGAACAGCTGCATCAAGTGGCAGAAGCGGCGTTACAAGGTGGCGCCATTTTAGCAGTACCGGTCAAAGACACAGTTAAACAAGTCGGACGTCATCAAATCGAACGAACGGTTCCTCGGGAAAATCTATGGTTGGCGCAAACGCCGCAAGCTTTTCAGGCCAAGGCGATCTTGGCGGCACATGAACGAGCGGTCGAACAACAGATGATGGGAACGGACGATGCGAGTTTATTCGAATGGCTTGGTGAAACGGTACAAGTCGTTCTTGGAGACTATCATAATATTAAGATGACGACGCCGGAGGATTTACTGTTTGGTGATGCGATTTTAGCGAGGGAGGACTTACAATGAGAATTGGTCAAGGATTTGATGTACACGCATTTGCGGAAGGACGTCCATTAATTTTAGGAGGAATTGAGATTCCACATGAACGTGGTCTACTCGGTCATTCCGATGCGGATGTGTTACTCCATACGATTGCCGATGCAGCGCTTGGAGCGATTGCGGCAGGTGACATCGGGAAGCATTTCCCTGATACGGACCCGGAATTTAAAGATGCGGATTCGAAAGAATTACTTCGCCACGTATGGCAACTTGTGAAGGATGAGGGGTATGTCCTCGGAAATGTGGACGCGACCGTCATGGCACAACGTCCGAAGCTACGTCCTTATATTGATGAGATGCGAGCGGTCATTGCCGACCTACTCGAAGCGGACATCGAACAGGTGAACGTGAAAGCGACGACGACGGAGAAGCTCGGCTTCACAGGACGTGAAGAAGGAATCGCGGCGCAAGCGGTCATCTTACTCAACCGGGCTTGACAGAAATGGTATACTATTTGGGCAGAAGAGAAGAAAGGTGGAACTATTATGAGTGAAGTGCGTGTACGCTATGCGCCTAGTCCGACGGGGCATCTCCACATCGGAAATGCGCGGACTGCGTTATTTAACTACTTATTTGCTCGTCATGCAGGCGGGAAATTGATTCTTCGAATTGAAGATACTGACCAGAAACGAAATGTATTAAACGGTGTCGAGAGTCAAATGAAGTATTTGGAGTGGCTCGGAATCGATTGGGATGAAGGTCCTGGTCGTGATGGAGACTACGGTCCATATTATCAAATGGAACGTCTTTCACTATATGAGAAATACGTCAACGAATTGATGAGCAAAGGTCTTGCTTATAAATGCTATATGACATCAGAGGAGCTCGAAGCAGAGCGTGAAGCACAAATCGCGCGCGGCGAAGCACCGCGTTATTCTGGTGCGCACCGCAATCTGACTGTCGAAGAACGTGAAGCGTTTGAAGCAGAGGGCCGCAAGCCGTCAATTCGAATTCGCGTGCCGGAAGGCGTGACGTATAAATGGACGGATGTCGTCAAAGGCGATGTCTCATTCGAGTCGAAAGACTTTGGTGATTGGGTCATCGTGAAACAAGATGGCATTCCGACTTACAACTTTGCTGTTGTTGTCGACGACCACTTGATGAAGATCAGCCACGTCTTGCGTGGAGACGACCACATCGCAAACACACCAAAACAGATGATGGTATATGACGCGCTTGGATGGGAATATCCTGAATTCGGTCACATGACGCTCATCTATAACGATCAACATAAGAAATTGTCAAAACGTGATGAATCGATCATCCAGTTCATTGAACAATATGCGGATCTTGGCTACCTGCCAGCAGCGCTCTTCAACTTCATTTCTCTTCTTGGCTGGTCACCAGTCGGAGAAGAAGAAATCTTCTCGAAAGAAGAGTTCATTCAAATGTTTGATGCGAACCGCTTGTCGAAGAGTCCAGCTGTGTTTGACCAACAAAAACTTTCTTGGATCAACAGTGTATACATGAAGAAGGCCACGCTTGACGAAGTAGTGGCACTCAGTTTACCATTCTTACAAGAAGCAGGACGATTACCCGAGGCGGTATCTGTCGAGGAAGCAGATTGGGCAACAAGCTTGATTGCATTGTATAAAGAACAAATGACGCACGGAGCAGAGATTGTCGCGTTGACGGACTTGTTCTTCAAAGATGAAATCGAGTATGACGAGGAAGCGAACGCTGTCCTTTCAGGGGAAACGGTTCCCACTGTCCTTGCAGAGTTCAAACAACAACTCGAAGGAATCGAAGACTTCACACCAGAAGCGATTAAAGCGGCGACGAAAGCAACGCAAAAAGCAACTGGTCAAAAAGGGAAGAACTTGTTCATGCCAATCCGTGTCGCGACGACAGGACAAACACATGGACCAGAGCTCCCGAACGCGATTTCGTTAATCGGAAAAGAGCGTGTCTTGAAACGTCTGACAACTTTATTGGCATAAAGGCATCGATGAGGAAAGTAAGCGGTATGACACTTTGCAGAGACTAGAACCTAGGCTGGGAGTTCTAGATGTGTCCCCCGAAGAAGTGCACCTCGGAGCCGTCTCGGCGATACGTAGTCGAGGCCGTGACTCGGCGTTAACGAGACTTGAGAGGGGAACACTTTTTCCCAAACAGAGTGGAACCGCGCTTACGGCGTCTCTGTGCCTTGGCACAGGGGCGTCTTTGTTTTTGTATACGAAAAGGAGATATCAATTATGGGATTTTGGAGCAGTGTACGCGAAGACTTGCGGACTGTCTTGGAACTAGATCCTGCCGCCCGTTCAAAAGTAGAGGTGGCACTGACGTATCCAGGATTACACGCCATATGGGCACATCGGATCGCGCACGGATTATGGAAGCGTAACGTGAAGCTTGTGGCCAAGTTATTGGCCCAGTTCAGTCGCTGGTTGACCGGTATTGAAATTCATCCGGGAGCAGTTCTCGGCGATCGTGTATTCATCGATCACGGTTTTGGTGTCGTCATCGGAGAGACGGCGATTATCGGGAACGACGTGACAATTTATCAAGGCGTCACACTTGGAGGAACAGGGAAAGAGAAAGGGAAGCGTCACCCGACGATTGGGAGTGACGTGCTCATCTCGGCAGGAGCGAAAGTACTTGGAAACATTACGGTTGGCGATTGCGTCAAAATCGGAGCAAGTTCTGTCGTCTTGAACGATGTACCGTCTGATTCGACCGTCGTCGGGATTCCGGGTCGTGTCGTCATTCGAAACGGGAAGCGTGTGAAACAACATGACCTCGATCATCGTTTCCCAGATCCGGACCGCGAGTGTCAAGAACGCTTAGAAGCGGCAGTGGATGAACTACAACAAAAATTAGCGACGCTTGAAAAGCGGATGGAGGAGAAAACGCATGATTCAGCTGTACAACAGTCTCACGAATAAAAAAGAACCGTTTGTTCCAATCGTTCCGGGGAAAGTATCCATGTATGTGTGTGGACCGACCGTCTACAATTACATCCATGTCGGAAATGCCCGCCCGGCCATCGCCTTCGATACGGTTCGTCGCTATTTGACATATCGTGGGTATGAGGTGAAATACGTCCTAAACTTCACGGACGTAGACGACAAGATCATTCGTACCGCGAACGAACTTGGGGAAGACACCGAGACGTTGACGAATCGTTATATTGAGGCTTATTTGGCCGATACGGGAGCATTGAACGTGCAACCGGCAGACGTTCACCCGCGTGTTACCGATACGATGGAAGAGATCATCGAGTTCATCCGTCAACTAGAGACGGAAGGGTTCGCTTATGAATCAGAAGGCGACGTTTATTTCCGGACGAAGAAGTTTGAGACGTACGGGAAGCTAAGTCAACAATCGATTGAAGATTTACGGGCAGGCTCGCGTGTCGATGTCGGCGAAAAGAAAGAAGACCCGCTCGACTTCGTCTTATGGAAAGCCGCTAAACCGGACGAACCTTCTTGGGATAGTCCATGGGGCAAAGGGCGACCAGGTTGGCATATCGAATGCTCGGCGATGGCGAAAAAGCATCTCGGGGCAACGATCGATATCCATGCAGGTGGTCATGATTTAAAATTCCCACACCACGAGAATGAGATTGCCCAGTCAGAAGCTTGCAACCATGCGAAGTTCGCCAACTACTGGTTGCATAACGGATTCATCAACATTGAAAATGAGAAAATGTCCAAATCGCTTGGAAACTTCCTTCTCGTCCACGAAGCGCTGAAAGAAGTAGATCCAATGGTTCTTCGTTTCTTCATGTTGTCCGTCCATTATCGTCATCCGATCAACTATAGCCGTGAATTGATTGAACAGGCGGCAAACGGTTGGAGTCGAATCAAAGAAGCATATCAAAACATCGAATATCGTTTATCGGTAACGGCTGGACTTGGTGAACCGAGCGAGTCGATGGAGCGGAAACTTGAAGCAATCAAGGCGTCGTTCATCGAATCGATGGATGACGATATCAATACGGCCAATGCGATGACTGTCCTCTTTGACTTGGCACGAGAAGCGAACATTTACGCCAAGGCGGATCATGTGGCAAAAGCGACACTCGAACAAGTTCTCTCGTTATTCGACGAATTGACAGGTGTGCTCGGATTGACGCTCGCTGAAGAGAAAGAACTGCTTGATGCCGAAATCGATCAATTGATTCAAGAACGAAACGACGCACGCGCGGCACGTAACTTTGCCCGGGCTGACGAGATTCGTGATTTACTGAAAGAACAAAACATCCAACTCGAAGACACGGCCCAAGGGGTTCGGTGGAAGCGGTTATGATGCAACCGAAACAAATGAATGCCCTCGCACTCGCCTATATGGGTGACGTGGTATATGAATTGGCCGTACGAGAAAGACTGCTCGAGCAAGGATTGACGCGCCCGAACGATTTGCATCGGGGTGCCGTCCGTTATGTGAACGCGCGGGCGCAAGCGAGCGTCGTGACCTATTGGCTAGAGACGGACGTATTGACGGAAGAAGAACAAGCCGTCGTCAGACGTGGCAAAAATGCGAAATCAGGCTCGATTCCGAAGCGGGTCGACGTCCATACGTATCGTTATTCCACAGCATTCGAGGCATTGATTGGCTATATCTACTTAACAGAAAGAAGGGATCGTCTTGAAGAACTCATCAAACAAGCGTTCGAACGACTCGAAGCCGAGTCGACCGAAACGACATGACGGAAAACGAGGTGCGGAAAAACGAACGTTTGACCGCCCACGTGGGGAACGTCCAGAGCGTTCACGCCATCAAAAGTCGGAACGACCGGACTATAAGGAAGTAGACGTGATGGAGGAAGGGATTGATTTCCTTTACGGGCGAAACCCTGTACTCGAAGCACTTCGAAGCGGTCGCGACATGAACAAAGTATTTATCATGGAAGGGCAACAAAAAGGCCCGCTCGCTCAAATCATTGCGATGGCGAATGAAGCATCCGTTCAAGTGTCATTCGTACCGAAAACAAAGCTTGAGAAGATGGCTGGTAGTGAACATCATCAGGGTGTCGTGGCAGCCGTCGCGGCCTATGAATATAAAACCATCGAGGACATGTTCGCACTCGCCGCTTCAAAAGAAGAGACACCGCTCTTTATTTTACTAGATGAACTCGAGGACCCACATAACCTCGGTTCCATTTTACGGACTGCGGATGCTGTCGGCGCACATGGAATCATCATCCCGAAACGCCGCTCGGTCGGTTTAACTCAAACAGTCGCCAAAG
Source organism: Exiguobacterium sp. s189 (assembly GCF_018617615.1). Lineage (NCBI taxonomy): Bacteria > Bacillati > Bacillota > Bacilli > Caryophanales > Exiguobacterium > Exiguobacterium sp. s189. The sequence goes on from NZ_JACSKM010000015.1 coordinate 13,227, forward strand.
CTTCGACTGGGGCGATTGAGCATATCCCGGTTGCGCGCGTGACGAATTTGACGCGGACACTCGAAGAATTGAAAGAAAAAGGATTATGGGTCGTCGGGACCGATGCGAAAGAGAGTCAGGACTATCGTCGATTAGATGGGAATATGCCACTTGTCGTGGTCATCGGAAGTGAAGGTAAAGGAATGAGCCGACTCGTACGTGAATCATGCGATTTCCTCGTTCATTTACCAATGGTTGGTCATGTCACGTCACTCAATGCATCTGTTGCAGCGGCACTCCTTCTGTATGAAGTGCATCGCTCACGTAACCCGTTAGCATGAGTATCCAAAAGCGCGAGCTCCTTCTTGTCGACGGATATAACATCATCGGGGCGTGGCCGCATTTAAGAAGTTTGCGCGATATGGATTTTGATCAAGCGCGCAATTTGTTAATTGAAGCGATGGCGGAATATCAGGCCGTATCTGGAAAAGAAGTCACCATCGTCTTCGATGCCCATATGCGTTACGGTCGTGAATCGAAAGAAAAACGAAGTCGTGTCGATGTCGTCTATACGAAAGAGAACGAGACGGCGGACGAGTGGATTGAGCGGCGAGCGCACGAACTGGTAGATAACCGACTCGTCACACTATTCGTTGCGACGAACGATTTCACCGAGCAGTGGGTCATTTTCGGCCAAGGTGCCTTACGAGTTCCTGCGACCGAGTTATTAAAAGATTGGAAGCATGCCAAAGCACTGATTGAGCAACAACGCCTCTCTTTAGAGAAGGAACAATCGAATCGAAAAACGATCGATATTCCTCCGCATATTCAAGAACGATTTGAAGAAATGCGACGTCGTAAATCAAAAGGTGATTGAAATCACGGACGAGTTCATGAAATGGACTCGTCTTTGTTTCGATTTTGACATTTTTTTGCAGAGGAATGTTGTATACTATTACATATATGAGTTACACAGTATTTAATTGACGGAATTTTTAGAAATTTGTTTGACGCATAGGAGTAGGGAGTCCTATAATGAGACACAACCTTACATAGTTCAGGATCAATCGCCGGGGGGTAACGAGCATGAACGGATGGCCGTACGAACAGTTTGAAAAAATGTCAGACGAAGAGTTGGTCTTATTGGCGCGCAACGAAGGGGATAGTGACGCGCTTGAGTTTTTGATTGAACGATACCGGTATTTTGTACGCGCGAAAGCACGTTCTTATTTCTTGATTGGTGCAGATCATGAGGATATCGTCCAAGAAGGGATGATCGGTCTCTATAAAGGGGTGCGGGACTATAAAGACGAGCGACTCGCCTCGTTCAAAAGTTTTGCCGAGATGTGCATCACACGTCAGATGATCACGGCAATCAAGACGGCGACACGTCAAAAACATATTCCGCTCAACTCATATGTGTCACTCGATAAACCGATTTTTGATGAAGAGTCGGATCGGACGTTACTCGATGTCATCTTGCCACCACATCCGACGGATCCACAAGAACTCATCGTGACACAAGAAGAACAGACGTTTATGGAAGCGAAGATGGATGAGATTTTAAGTGATCTCGAGCGGAAGGTGTTGCGTCTTTATTTAGACGGACGTTCTTATCAAGAGATTTCAGACGACCTAGACCGTCATGTTAAATCGATTGATAATGCGTTACAGCGTGTGAAGAAGAAATTCGAACGTCATGTTGACGTCCGGATGCTCACGAGCTAACCGATGATTGACCGCGTGCCTCCTATGTGATACTTTAAAAGCAGCGCCTTGTCCGTAGACGCCATTTACAGGAGGCGTTTTTTTTTCGCTCTTTTTTAAGAGGGATTAGTCGAAAGGGGCGCTTATGAATGGCAAAGAAAGTAAGTCTCGCTTGCTCAGAATGCGGGTCTCGGGAGTATTCGACGACAAAAAAAGATGGTGTGTCGACACGGCTTGAAATGAAAAAGTTTTGTCGCCGCTGTAACGCGCATACGATGCATCGAGAATCAAAGTAACGTAGATTGGCATTCAATGTAGGAGGAAGCTACCATGAACTTTTTGCGCGACGTATGGAAAGAGTTGAAAAAAACGAGTTGGCCAACTCGTAAAGAACTCACGAAATATACCGTTACCGTCATCGCGACTGTTGTCGTGATTGGCCTGTTCGTGTTCGGCGTAGATACTGGAGTCAGCTATCTCGTCAATTTATTGATTAACTAAGGAAGAGGTGAAAGCCGTGGAGAAACAATGGTTTGTTGTCCAGACGTACTCAGGTTTTGAGAATAACGTCAAAGAAAACCTAGAACGTCGAATCGGTTCGATGAACATGGAAGATAAAATTTTCCGCGTCCTCGTCCCGACTGAAACGACGCAAGAAGAAGTCACATTAAAGAGTGGCGAGAAGAAAATTAAAGAGCGTGAAGTCAAAAGCTTCCCGGGCTATGTGTTCGTAGAGATGGTCATGACTGACGATTCATGGTATGTTGTCCGCAACACGCCTAACGTCACCGGCTTCCTCGGTTCAACAGGCGGCGGGGCAAAACCGATCCCGCTCCAACCGGACGAAGTGACAAACGTCTTGTCACAAATGGGACTCATCGAGAAGAAAGATCGTTACAACTACGAGCTCGGTGATCTTGTCCGCGTGAAAGAAGGCGCGTTCGAGAACTTTGAAGGGACAATCGATGAGATTGAAGCCGACAAAGAGAAGCTCAAAGTCGTGGTCGACATGTTTGGTCGCGAAACAAAAATTGAGCTTGATTTCGAACAAGTTCAGAAAATTAACTAAACCCACTTGCTAATCCGTGAAACGGATGGTACAATCGAAAATGTTTGATGTTGTGCTATATTTCGGTACAAACTCGACCTAATAGATTGAGTGGGAGGGCGCACAACGTCCAAGAAACCACATTTTAGACTTAAGGAGGTGTGTCTCGTGGCGAAAAAAGTTTCTAAACTCGTTAAACTTCAAATCCCAGCTGGTAAAGCTAACCCAGCACCACCAGTAGGTCCAGCACTTGGTCAAGCAGGTGTTAACATCATGGGATTCTGTAAAGAGTTCAACGCTCGTACACAAGACCAAGCCGGATTGATTATTCCTGTAGTCATCACGGTATACGAAGATCGTTCGTTTACATTTATTACGAAAACTCCACCAGCTGCAGTTCTCTTGAAGAAAGCTGCTGGTATCGAGAGTGGTTCTGGTGAACCAAACCGTAAGAAAGTAGCAACGGTTAAGCGTGACAAAGTTCGCGAAATCGCTGAACTTAAAATGCCTGACCTTAACGCATCATCTGTAGAAACAGCGATGCTTATGGTTGAAGGTACTGCACGTAGTATGGGTATTGTAATCGAAGACTAATTGTTAGTCTCTGGGGTTGTCGGTGAATACTGCTCACCTTCAATCCCTTCATTATGTGGGAGGAAATTCCGCTAACCACAAGGAGGAAAAGATCATGGGTAAAAAACACCAAGAAGCAGCTAAGCTTGTTGACCGCACGAAGTCATACGACCTCGCTGAAGCTGTCGAGCTCGTTCAAAAAACAGCTACTGCTAAATTCGATGAAACAATCGAAGTTGCTGTCCGTCTCGGCGTAGATCCGAAGAAAGCAGACCAACAAATCCGTGGTGCCGTTGTACTTCCACACGGTACTGGTAAAACACAAAAAGTTCTCGTCTTCGCAAAAGGTGAGAAAGTGAAAGAAGCGGAAGCTGCTGGTGCAGACTACGTTGGCGATGCTGAGTACATCAACAAAATCCAACAAGGATGGTTCGACTTCGATGTAATCGTTGCGACACCTGACATGATGGGTGAAGTTGGTAAACTCGGTCGTGTTCTCGGACCTAAAGGCCTCATGCCTAACCCGAAAACAGGAACAGTTACTTTTGACGTAGAAAAAGCAATCGCGGATATCAAAGCTGGTAAAGTTGAATACCGTGTTGATAAAGCTGGTAACATCCACGTTCCAGTTGGTAAGAAATCATTTGAAGCATCTAAACTTACTGAGAACATCGAGACAATCCTCGAAACACTCATGAAAGTGAAGCCTGCTACTGCAAAAGGAACTTACCTTAAAAACATCGCGCTTTCATCTACAATGGGTCCTGGGATCCGTGTAGCGACTGCGGATTTCCTTAAGTAATCTTGTTGAAATAAATTGTTGACAACGTGTGACGCCGCTGTTAAAGTAATACACGTTCAACCGAATATGTTGGATTACCGTAGACAGAAGGTGGACATCGGTCCGTAAACCCTTCCGAGGTGTCTTTGCTCGAACTTGAGCCTGTTGTCACAGGTTTACTTTCAAACAATTACGCCCTCGTATGTCTTCATACGAGGGATTTCTTTTGGAGAGCAGCCTCTCGTCCGGTATAAGAATTGACTAGGAGGTGCAAACACATGGCAAACGAAAAAATCGTAGCTCAGAAATCGGCACTCGTCGATGAAATCGCTGAGAAAATGCAAGCGAGCGTTGGAACAGTTGTTGTTGACTACCGTGGACTTACAGTTGAAGAAGTGACTACACTCCGTAAATCACTCCGTGACGCTGGAATCGAGTTCAAAGTTTACAAGAACGGTCTTCTTCGCCGCGCAGCTACTCAGTCGAACTTCGAAGGTCTTGACGAAGTCTTCACTGGTCCTACAGCAATCGCCTTCTCTAACGAAGACGTTGTTGCTCCAGCGAAGATCTTGAACGACTTCTCGAAAGAGCACAAAGCGCTCGAACTCAAAGGCGGAATCATCGAAGGCAAAGTGACTTCACTCGAAGAAATCAAAGCCCTTGCAGAACTTCCATCACGCGATGGTCTTCTCTCGATGCTTCTCAGCGTACTTCAAGCTCCAATCCGTGGGCTCGCAGTCGCAACAAACGCAATCGCAGAACAAAAAGAAGAGCAATCAGCTTAATTTTTGTCGCGTAGCGTAACTCAAAAAACTTTTTCACAACATCAAAGGAGGAAAACCATAATGGCTTTCAACAAAGAGCAATTCATCGAAGACCTCAAATCAATGACGGTTCTCGAACTTAACGAACTCGTAAAAACAATCGAAGAAGAATTCGGCGTATCAGCAGCAGCTCCAGTAGCAGTTGCAGGTGCTGGCGCAGGCGCAGCAGCTGAAGAGAAAACTGAATTCGACGTAGTACTCACAAACGCTGGCGCTGGTAAAATCAACGTCATCAAAGCTGTTCGTGAAATCACAGGTCTCGGCCTTAAAGAAGCAAAAGCACTCGTTGACGGAACTCCAGCTCCAGTCAAAGAAGGCGTTTCTAAAGAAGACGCTGAGTCAATCAAAGCTAAGCTTGAAGAAGCTGGCGCATCTGTTGAAGTTAAGTAATTCAACTTCACAACCTATAGAAGCTCGCCATGGCGAGCTTCTTTTATTTCCTTGAAGAAAGGGTTAGGAGGTTCAACGCATGGGAGATCATTACTATACGAACGATCCACGTTCGGAAAGTGCCCCGGAGACATGGACGTACGAGTTGCGAGGGAAACAGTATCATTTCACTTCGGACCGCGGTGTGTTCTCGAAAGGATCAGTCGATTTTGGGTCGCGTCTTTTAATTGAGTCGTTTGAAGTGCCTGATGTCTCAGGTCGTATTTTAGATGTAGGCTGTGGCTATGGTCCGATGGGGATCTCGCTTGCCGATGCCTCTGGGCGTGAAGCCTTGCTCATCGATGTGAATGAGCGTGCGCTGGCGCTCTCTGAGCAAAACGCCGCCCGTAATGGAGTGACGGTCGAAACACGACTTTCTCACGCGTATGACGCGGTGGGGGGAGAACGGTTTGCCGCCATTGTCACCAATCCGCCGATTCGTGCGGGGAAACAAGTCGTCCATACGATCTTGCGTGAAGCACATGCGCATTTGGTCGATGGAGGAGCAATCTATGTCGTCATTCAGAAAAAACAAGGAGCGCCTTCTGCTAAGAAATTATTAGAAGAGGTGTTTGGTCAAGTCGAAACGATTGCGAAAGAAAAAGGTTACTTTATTTTCCGAGCAATTCGGTCTTGACAAACGGTGAAGTCTTGTTGACTCGCCATAACGTATATGCTAACATTATAAAATGCCATTGGAATGGAATTCGCTTGAAACTGCCGTGTCTGCTGCTTTTTAGAGACGGAAAACGAGCGACATTCAATGACAATGTTCGATTACTACGCCCGAAAAATTCGCTAAAGAATTGGGGGTCTGAGAGGTGAATCAGTTGACTGGTCAACTTGTTCAGTACGGTCGTCACCGTCAGAGAAGAAGCTTTGCCCGTATCAGTGAGGTATTAGAGCTTCCGAATTTGATTGAAATTCAAACTGCTTCTTATGAGTGGTTCTTGCGTGAAGGATTGAAGGAAATGTTCACGGACATTTCACCGATTTCCGACTTCACAGGAAACCTCGTATTGGAGTTCATCGATTACTCGCTCAGTGAGCCGAAGTATTCAATCGATGAATCGAAGGAGCGCGACGTTACTTATTCTGCGCCACTTCGCGTAAAAGTACGTCTCCAAAACAAAGAGACAGGTGAGCTTAAGGAACAAGAAGTATTCATGGGGGATTTCCCGCTCATGACAGAATCGGGAACGTTTATCATTAATGGTGCAGAACGCGTCATCGTTTCCCAGCTTGTCCGTTCACCGAGCGTGTACTATAACGCTAAACTCGATAAAAACGGTAAACGTGGATTTGGCGCAACCGTCATCCCGAACCGTGGTGCTTGGCTCGAACTCGAGACAGATGCCAAAGATATCGTTTATGTTCGTATCGACCGTACCCGTAAAATCCCGGTAACGGTGTTGTTGCGTGCCCTCGGATTCGGTACGGACCAAGAGATTATCGACCTTCTCGGGGATGACGAATACCTTCGTAACACCCTTGAAAAAGATAATACAGAGTCTACAGAGAAAGCGTTGATCGAGATTTATGAGCGTCTTCGCCCTGGTGAACCACCAACGGTAGAAAATGCGAAATCACTTCTCGTGTCACGTTTCTTCGACCCGAAACGTTATGACTTAGCGAACGTCGGTCGCTACAAGATGAACAAAAAGCTTCATCTTAAGAACCGTTTGTTCGGTCAAAAATTGGCGGAAACGCTCGTGGACCCAGAAACAGGCGAAGTACTCGCTGAAGCTGGAACAGTCCTCGATCGCCGCAACTTAGATCGTATCCTCCCACACTTGGAGAGCGGCCTCGGTTATGTCGATGCGGAACCAACTGGTGGTGTCGCTGAAGGTGAACCGTTCGGTCTTCAATCAATCAAAGTCATCTCACCAGATGACCCAGATGGAGAGCGTGTCTTGAACATCATCGGAAATGGCAATATCGACCGTAGTATCAAGCATATTACACCGGCTGATATTATCGCTTCAATCAACTACTTCTTCAACTTACTTCACGAAGTCGGAACAACAGATGACATCGACCACTTAGGAAACCGTCGTCTTCGTTCAGTCGGAGAACTTCTCCAAAACCAATTCCGTATCGGGCTTTCTCGTATGGAACGTGTCGTAAAAGAACGTATGTCGATTCAAGATCAAAACGCGATCACACCGCAGGCGCTTATCAACATTCGCCCAGTTATCGCATCATTGAAAGAGTTCTTCGGTAGCTCGCAATTGTCACAGTTCATGGACCAGACGAACCCGCTCGCTGAGTTGACGCACAAACGTCGTCTCTCTGCACTTGGACCGGGTGGTTTGACACGTGAGCGTGCTGGTTTCGAAGTTCGAGACGTTCACTATTCGCACTACGGTCGGATGTGTCCAATCGAAACACCAGAGGGACCGAACATCGGACTCATCAACTCACTCTCGTCTTATGCGAAAGTGAACGAGTACGGTTTCATCGAAGCACCGTATCGTCGCGTCGACCCGGAAACAGGTCTTGTCACTGGCGATATCCAATATATGACGGCTGATGAGGAAGATCTCTACGTCGTCGCACAGGCGAACATGCCACTCACAGAAGACGGTCACTTTGCAGACGAACAAGTTCTTTGCCGCTTCCGCGGACAAAACTTGTCAGTTGAGCCAAGTCGAGTCGATTACATGGACGTTTCGCCGAAACAGGTTGTTTCTGCCGCGACAGCATGTATCCCGTTCCTTGAGAACGATGACTCGAACCGTGCCCTCATGGGAGCGAACATGCAACGTCAAGCAGTACCGCTTCTCCAACCAGATTCACCGATCGTCGGTACTGGAATGGAGTACGTGTCTGCGAAAGACTCTGGGGCAGCAATCGTTGCGAAATACCCAGGTGTCGTTGAGCGTGTCACAGCGCGTGAAATCTTGATCCGTCGTACGTCTGACGTTAACGGTTCTGAGGTCTCAGGTGATTTAGACCGCTACAAACTTCAAAAATATGTCCGTTCTAACCAAGGGACATGCTACAACCAAAAACCAATCATCGCAGCTGGTGACCGTGTCGAAAAAGGAGAAATCCTTGCAGACGGTCCGTCGATGGATATGGGTGAGCTCGCGCTCGGCCGTAACGTCGTCGTTGCCTTCATGACTTGGGATGGTTACAACTATGAGGATGCGATCATCATGAGTGAGCGTCTCGTGAAAGATGACGTGTACACTTCGATTCATATCGAAGAGTACGAGTCAGAGTCACGTGACACGAAACTCGGACCAGAGGAAATCACACGTGATATTCCAAACGTCGGAGATGACGCGCTTCGTAACTTGGACGATCGTGGAATTATCCGCATCGGAGCTGAAGTCAAGGATGGCGATATCCTCGTCGGTAAAGTAACGCCTAAGGGAGTTACGGAATTGACGGCGGAAGAGCGTCTCTTGCACGCAATCTTCGGTGAGAAGGCACGTGAAGTACGTGATACGTCACTTCGTGTACCAAACGGTGGAGACGGAATTATCTTGGATGTCAAAGTGTTCGACCGTGAAAACGGCGACGAGTTGTCTCCAGGCGTCAACCAGATGGTACGTGTCTACATCGTTCAAAAACGTAAGATTCACGAAGGGGATAAGATGGCGGGACGTCACGGTAACAAAGGTGTTATCTCGCGGATCCTCCCTGAAGAAGATATGCCATACATGCCAGACGGTACACCGGTTGACATCATGCTCAACCCGCTTGGGGTACCATCTCGTATGAACATCGGTCAGGTTCTTGAACTTCACTTAGGGATGGCGGCGAAGAAGCTCGGCATCAAAGTGGCGACACCTGTATTCGATGGAGCGCGTGAGGAAGACGTATGGGCAACGATTGAAGAGGCTGGTATGGATAAAGATGCGAAAACGCGTCTCTATGACGGTCGTACGGGTGAACCGTTCGATAACCGTGTCTCTGTCGGTGTCATGTACATGATCAAACTCGCGCACATGGTTGATGATAAACTTCACGCTCGTTCGACTGGACCATACTCACTCGTTACGCAACAACCGCTCGGTGGTAAAGCACAGTTCGGTGGTCAGCGCTTCGGGGAGATGGAAGTTTGGGCTCTTGAAGCGTACGGCGCAGCCTACACGCTCCAAGAAATCTTGACAATCAAGTCGGATGACACGGTTGGTCGTGTGAAAGCATACGAGGCCATCGTGAAAGGCGAGAGCGTTCCGAAAGCGGGCGTTCCTGAATCATTCCGCGTCTTGATCAAAGAGCTTCAAGCGCTCGGTATGGAAGTCAAGATGATGTCAGCGGATGATGAAGAAGTCGAAATGAAAGATGAAGATGACGACAACATCCCGAACGCAACATCGGCGTTAGAACAAGTCGTTCAACCGACTGTTACGGAAGAGGAATAAGGCGAAAAGGGAGGTCGGCCCCTTGGTAGATGTTAATCGATTTGAATATATGAAAATCGGCTTGGCTTCATCAGAGAAGATCCGTTCGTGGTCTTACGGTGAAGTCAAAAAGCCGGAAACGATCAACTATCGTACACTTAAACCAGAGAAGGACGGATTATTCTGTGAACGAATCTTTGGTCCTACGAAAGACTGGGAATGTTACTGCGGGAAGTACAAACGTATCCGTTATAAAGGAGTCATTTGTGACCGCTGTGGCGTTGAAGTGACGAAAGCGAAAGTGCGTCGCGAGCGAATGGGCCATATCGAGCTCGCGGCACCAGTTTCGCACATCTGGTACTTCAAAGGGATTCCAAGCCGCATGGGGCTTGTTCTCGATATGTCACCACGTGCACTCGAAGAAGTGATTTACTTCGCTTCTTACGTGGTCACAGAGCCAGGTGATACACCGCTTGAGAAGAAACAACTTCTCTCGGAAAAAGAATTCCGTCTCTATCGTGAAAAATACGGTAGCGACTTCAAAGCAGACATGGGTGCTGAAGCGATCCGCACACTCCTTCAAGACGTTAATCTTGAAAAAGAAGTGAGCGAGCTTCGTGAAGAGTTGAAAACTGTCCAAGGTCAACGTCGTACACGTGCGATCAAGCGTTTGGAAGTTCTCGATGCGTTCTTCACATCAGGGAACAATCCGGATTGGATGATCCTTGAAGTACTTCCTGTCATCCCACCAGAGCTTCGCCCAATGGTACAGCTCGACGGTGGACGCTTTGCAACATCTGACTTGAACGACTTGTATCGTCGAGTCATCAACCGTAACAACCGTCTCAAACGTTTGCTCGACCTCGGCGCGCCGAACATCATCGTGCAAAACGAGAAGCGTATGCTTCAAGAAGCGGTTGACGCCCTCATCGACAACGGTCGTCGTGGTCGTCCGGTAACAGGTCCTGGTAACCGTCCGCTCAAATCACTTTCACACATGTTGAAAGGGAAACAAGGTCGCTTCCGTCAAAACCTTCTTGGTAAACGGGTCGACTACTCAGGACGTTCGGTTATCGTCGTCGGACCGAACTTGAAGATGTATCAGTGTGGTCTTCCAAAAGAGATGGCACTTGAGCTCTTCAAACCGTTCGTGATGAAAGAGCTTGTCGGTCGCGGCATCGCTTCGAACATCAAGAACGCAAAACGCAAAATCGAGAAGATGCAACCTGAAATCTGGGGCGTCCTTGAAGAAGTCATCCGTGAGCATCCGGTTCTCTTGAACCGTGCCCCGACACTTCACCGTCTTGGTATTCAAGCATTCGAACCGATTCTTGTTGAAGGTCGTGCGATTCGCCTTCACCCACTCGTATGTACGGCTTATAACGCCGACTTTGATGGTGACCAAATGGCCGTCCACGTTCCGCTTTCTGCAGAAGCACAAGCGGAAGCACGTCTTCTCATGCTCGCTGCACAGAACATCTTGAACCCGAAAGACGGAAAACCGGTTGTTACACCATCGCAGGATATGGTCCTCGGTAACTACTACATCTCACTCGAACGTGAAGATGCCGTCGGTCAAGGTAAAGTGTTCTCGAACGTCAACGAGGCGTTGATCGCTTACCAAAACGGATATGTCCACTTGCACTCGCGTGTGGCACTTCCGGCACGTACGCTCAACAACCCGACGTTCACAGACGAACAGAACGAGAAATTGCTCATTACGACTGTTGGTAAGATGATCTTCAACGAGATCTTGCCAAACACGTTCCCATACTTGAACGAGCCGACGATGGAAAACTTGCAGGAAGCAACTCCTGATAAGTACTTCATCGACAAAGGGGCGAACGTTGCGGAAGAAATCGCATCACGTCCAATTATCGACCCGTTCAAAAAAGGATTCCTTGGAAAAGTCATCGCGGAAGTGTTCCAGAAGTTTGAAACGACTGAAACAAGCCGCATGCTTGACCGCATGAAAGATCTCGGCTTCAAACACTCGACGAAAGCCGGTGTGACAGTTGGGATCGCCGACATCATCGTACTTCCTGATAAACAGGAAATCTTGGATGAGGCACAAAAACAAGTCGACCAAATCATGAAGTCGTTCCGTCGTGGTCTCATCACAGAAGATGAGCGTTACGAGCGCGTTGTACGTGCTTGGAACGAAGCGAAGGATGAAATTCAATCTCGATTGATGAAATCCCTCAACCGCTTGAACCCAATCTTCATGATGTCTGATTCTGGTGCCCGTGGTAACGCATCTAACTTTACGCAGCTTGCGGGTATGCGTGGTTTGATGGCCGCTCCATCTGGTCGCATCATCGAACTTCCAATCAAATCGTCGTTCCGTGAAGGTCTGACGGTTCAAGAGTACTTCATCTCGACTCACGGGGCTCGTAAAGGTCTTGCCGATACAGCCTTGAAGACAGCCGACTCAGGTTACTTGACGCGTCGTCTCGTTGACGTTGCGCAAGATGTCATCATCCGTGAAGAAGATTGTGGAACAGACCGCGGGATCCGCGTATCTGCACTCCGCGAAGGTACGGAAGAAATCGAAAACTTGTACGACCGTCTCGTCGGACGTACATCGTTTGAAACAGTCACACACCCTGAAACGGGCGAAGTGTTGGTTGATAAGAATGAATTGATCACAGAAGACATCGCACGCGTCATCGTTGATGCGGGTGTCGAGCAAGTAGAAATCCGTACAGCCTTCACATGTAACACGTCACACGGCGTATGTAAGAAGTGTTACGGACGTAACTTGGCTACTGGATCAAACGTTGAAGTCGGGGAAGCCGTCGGTATCATCGCCGCACAATCAATCGGTGAGCCAGGAACGCAGCTTACAATGCGTACCTTCCACACAGGTGGGGTTGCCGGAGACGATATCACACAAGGTCTTCCACGTATTCAAGAGGTATTCGAAGCCCGTAACCCGAAAGGTCAAGCGGTCATCTCGGAAATCTCTGGTACGGTCATCGACTTCACGGAATCGCGTGACAAGCGTGAACTCACAGTCGAAGGATTCAGTGAAACACGTTCTTACACGATTCCATTCGGAGCGCGTCTCCGTGTTCAAATCGGCGATACAGTAGAAGCCGGTGAAGTCTTCACAGAAGGTTCGATCGATCCGAAAGAATTGCTCGCCGTCCGTGGTGTGTCTGGTGTTCAGAACTATCTTCTCCAAGAAGTTCAAAAAGTATACCGGATGCAAGGGGTAGAAATTGGTGATAAGCACGTTGAGGTAATGGTTCGCCAAATGCTTCGTCGTGTCAAAGTCATCGAGTCTGGTGACACACCACTTCTCCCAGGTTCACTTGTCGACATCAGCGTCTTCAAAGAAGCGTGTAAAGATGCGATTCGTGACGGAAAACACCCAGCGACTGCAAAACCAGTCCTTCTCGGGATCACAAAAGCATCGCTTGAGACAGATTCGTTCCTCTCAGCGGCTTCGTTCCAAGAAACGACTCGTGTCTTGACAGATGCGGCAATCAAAGGGAAACGCGACTATCTCCTCGGACTCAAAGAGAACGTCATCATCGGTAAACTTGTTCCAGCTGGTACTGGAATGGCTGTCTACCGCGATGTCGAACTTAAAGAAGATGAGGCGCCAGTTGCACTCGAAGATACAACCGTCGAGTAAAATACGTCTTGACAGCGCAGGTTGGCGGTGCTACTATGATTTAGTGCCGCCAATCGGTTGTTGTCGATGACAACGATGTCCAGCAGTCGGCAAGCTACTTGGACGTCCATCCGAACTTTCTACGGGAAGGTTTGGCTGCTACAATTGCCACTTTCAAGGTATAACTCACGTTTTTGCGAGGTCATGGAATGCCTACGCCTCGTAAAAGCGTTTCGTTATGACCTTAAATGAACCACCCGGGTCGGTGGGACTAGAAAATAGCAACATTCAGGAAGGGAGGATCTTCAAAGATGCCTACTATTAACCAGTTAGTCCGTAAAGGACGTAAATCGAAAGTCGTTAAATCTGACTCTCCAGCACTTAACAAAGGTTACAACAGTTTCATCAAGTCACAAACAAACGTGAGCTCGCCACAAAAACGTGGTGTTTGTACACGTGTTGGTACAATGACTCCGAAGAAACCGAACTCGGCGCTTCGTAAGTATGCTCGTGTTCGTTTGACTAACCAAATCGAAGTGACTGCGTACATTCCAGGTATTGGCCACAACCTTCAAGAGCACAGCGTTGTTCTTATCCGTGGAGGACGTGTAAAAGACTTACCAGGGGTACGTTACCACATCGTTCGTGGTGCGCTTGACACTGCAGGTGTTGATGGACGTATGCAAGGCCGTTCTAAATACGGTACGAAGCGTCCGAAAGCTGCGAAGAAGTAATTCTCGCCAACTAAAATACAATTGAAATTTTGAAAGGAGGGTACTCGGATGCGTAAAAACCGTGCAGAACGTCGTGACGTTATCGCAGATCCGATCTACAACTCGAAATTGGTAACTCGCCTCATTAACCGTGTCATGTTAGACGGTAAAAAAGGTACAGCTCAAACTATCATTTACAACGCATTTGGCATCATCGCTGAACGCTCAGGCAAAGAGCCTATGGAAGTGTTCGAAGAAGCAATGAACAACATCATGCCTGTACTTGAAGTTAAAGCACGCCGTGTAGGTGGAGCTAACTACCAAGTTCCTGTTGAAGTTCGTCCAGAGCGCCGTACAACACTTGGTCTTCGTTACCTCGTAAACTACGCTCGTCTCCGCAACGAAAAAACGATGGAGCAACGTATCGCGAACGAAATCATGGATGCAGCCAACAACACTGGTGCGTCTGTTAAGAAACGCGAAGACATGCATAAGATGGCAGAAGCAAACAAAGCGTTTGCTCACTATCGTTGGTAATTTAATCGTAAAGTCCACTCCGCCAAGCATGGCTTAACGGAGTGGCTTTCGGGTATAATCATATCGTGTGCGCGCACACGAAAATCAAACATGCGGAAGGAGAATACCCAGTATGGCAAGAGAATTCTCCCTAAAGAATACTCGTAACATCGGGATCATGGCTCACATCGATGCCGGTAAAACGACAACAACTGAACGTATTCTTTATTACACAGGTCGTATCCACAAAATTGGTGAAACGCACGAAGGTGCTTCACAAATGGACTGGATGGAGCAGGAGCAAGAGCGTGGAATCACGATCACTTCAGCTGCGACAACTGCACAGTGGAATGGCCACCGTGTAAACATCATCGATACACCTGGACACGTAGACTTCACAGTAGAAGTTGAACGTTCACTCCGTGTACTTGATGGTGCTGTTGCTGTACTTGACGCTCAGTCAGGTGTAGAACCACAAACTGAAACTGTATGGCGTCAAGCGACGACATATGGTGTACCACGTGTCGTATTCGTCAACAAGATGGATAAAATCGGCGCAGACTTCTTGTACTCTGTGAAGACGCTTCATGAGCGCCTCCAAGCGAACGCTTACGCGATCCAACTCCCAATCGGAGCAGAGGACGATTTCAAAGGGATCATCGATCTCGTTGAAATGAAGACTTACATGTACAACAACGACCTCGGTACTGACATCGAAGTAACAGATGGCTTCCCAGCTGACATGGCTGACCAAGCTGAAGAACTTCGTGGTCAATTGATCGAAGGTGTTGCTGACTTCAACGAAGAGTTGATGATGAAGTACCTTGAAGGTGAAGAGATTTCAATCGATGAATTGAAAGCTGCAATCCGTCAAGCGACACTTAGCGTTGAATTCTACCCTGTACTCGTTGGTTCTGCCTTCAAGAACAAAGGTGTTCAGCTCATGCTTAACGCCGTTGTTGATTACCTCCCATCACCAGTTGATGTTGAGTCAATCAAAGGGATCAACCTCGATACAGAAGAAGAAATCACGCGTGAGCCTTCTGACGAAGCTCCATTCTCAGCACTTGCGTTCAAAGTTATGACTGACCCTTACGTCGGTAAATTGACGTTCTTCCGCGTGTACTCTGGTACAGCTGAAGCAGGATCATACGTGAAGAACTCGACTAAAGGGAAGCGTGAGCGTCTCGGTCGTATCCTTCAAATGCACGCAAACAGCCGTGAAGAGATTCCAATGGTATACGCTGGTGACATCGCCGCTGCTGTTGGTTTCAAAGACACGACTACTGGTGACACGCTTTGCACAGAGAAAGATAACATCGTTCTCGAGTCAATGACGTTCCCAGAACCAGTTATCTCGGTTGCAATCGAGCCTAAATCGAAAGCAGACCAAGATAAGATGGGTCAAGCTCTTGCGAAACTCGCAGAAGAAGATCCAACATTCCGCACTGAAACAAACCCTGAGACTGGTCAAACGATCATCTCTGGTATGGGTGAGCTTCACCTTGATATCCTCGTTGACCGTATGCGTCGCGAATTCAAAGTAGAAGCTAACGTTGGTGCACCACAAGTTGCTTACCGTGAAACAATCCGTGGCGCTGCGAAGATCGATTCGAAATTCGTTCGTCAGTCTGGTGGACGCGGTCAGTACGGTCACGTTGTCGTAGAATTCGAGCCGAACGAAGAAGGCGCTGGATTCGAGTTCGAGAACAAGATCGTCGGTGGTGTTGTACCACGTGAATACGTCCCAGCTGTTCAAAACGGGATTGAAGAAGCTCTCGAAAACGGTATCCTCGCTGGTTACCCAGTAGTGGACGTTAAAGCTCGCCTCGTATTCGGATCGTACCACGATGTCGACTCGAACGAGATGGCGTTTAAAGTTGCTGCTTCGATGGCGGTTAAACAACTTAAGGACCAAGCGAAAGCTGTCATCCTTGAGCCAATGATGCGTGTTGAAGTTGTTATCCCTGAAGAATACATGGGTGACATCATGGGTGACGTAACGTCACGCCGTGGACGCGTAGAAGGTATGGAAGCTCGCGGTAACGCACAAGTCGTTAAAGCGATGATTCCACTTTCAGAAATGTTCGGTTACGCAACATCACTTCGTTCACGTACACAAGGACGTGGAACGTACTCGATGCACTTCGATCACTACGAAGAAGTACCGAAATCAATTGCTGAAGAAATCGTCAAAAAAGCGAACGGCTAATAACGGTTGTATCGCTAGATTGATTGTTGTAAGCTAAGGAGGACGTATGTTAAAAGTAACCTACGTCTTCCTAGTTAAATAAAAACTAATCGTTTAATAGAGGAGGAATCTAGAATGGGTAAAGAAAAATTCGACCGTTCTAAGCCGCACGTTAACATTGGTACAATTGGCCACGTTGACCACGGTAAAACAACTTTGACTGCAGCAATCTCTGCTGTACTTTCACGTGCACAAGGTAAAACAGCTACTAAGTTCGACCAAATCGATGGTGCTCCAGAAGAGCGCGAGCGCGGTATCACAATCGCAACAGCTCACATCGAGTACGAAACTGACAAGCGTCACTACGCACACGTTGACTGCCCAGGACACGCTGACTATGTTAAAAACATGATCACTGGTGCTGCTCAAATGGACGGCGCGATCCTCGTTGTATCTGCAACAGATGGCCCAATGCCACAAACACGTGAGCACATCCTTCTTTCACGTCAAGTAGGTGTTCCTTACATCGTAGTCTTCATGAACAAAGTTGACATGGTAGACGACGAAGAGCTCCTCGAACTCGTTGAAATGGAAATCCGTGAACTTCTTTCTGAATACGACTTCCCAGGCGACGACCTCCCTGTAATCAAAGGTTCTGCACTTGGCGCACTTAACGGTGAAGCTCAGTGGGAAGAAAAAGTTATGGAACTCATGAACGCTGTTGATGAGTACATCCCAGAACCAGTTCGTGATACAGAAAAAGACTTCATGATGCCTGTTGAGGACGTATTCTCAATCACTGGTCGTGGTACTGTAGCAACTGGTCGTGTTGAGCGTGGTGTTCTCCGCGTCAACGATGAGATCGAAATCGTTGGTCTTACAGAAGAAACTAAGAAAACTGTATGTACTGGTGTAGAGATGTTCCGTAAGCTTCTTGACTATGCTGAAGCTGGCGACAACATCGGTGCACTTCTCCGTGGTGTATCACGTGACGACATCGAGCGTGGACAAGTACTTGCTAAGCCAGGTTCAATCACACCACACTCAAAATTCAAAGCATCAATCTACGTTCTTTCTAAAGAAGAGGGTGGCCGTCACACGCCATTCTTCGCGAACTACCGCCCGCAGTTCTACTTCCGTACAACTGACGTAACAGGTATCGTTCACCTTCCAGAAGGTACTGAAATGGTAATGCCAGGAGACAACATCGAGTTGACGGTCGAATTGATTTCTACAATCGCGATCGAAGACGGTACACGTTTCTCTATCCGTGAGGGTGGCCGTACTGTAGGTGCTGGTTCAGTAACAGAAATCATCGAGTAATCGATTGATTCAACTGAACAACTTCAAGCAGTCCGCAATATGCGGACTGCTTTTTTGTGTTTCTGGATGGGCGTGGTAAGATGAAGCATACGAGAAAGGGGTGGCGTCATGTTGAAACAATTGGAGACGATTTGTCGCTTGAATGGAATCGCATATCGTATCGGTGGCTCGCAACTGTTAAAGCATCATGGAATTGTCGACGTAACGAATGATATCGATGTATTCGTGGAGCCCGATCAGTTTGAACGGTTAGACAAAATCTTAAGTCGTGCCGGAGAAAAACAATCATCTGAACCACATGAGGCGTACTTGACGACGTACTTTGGGGAGTATGTTTTCGAAGGGACCGAGGTAGACGTCATGTCCAGTTTTCGCATGAAGTGTACCGACGGCATCTATACACATCCTTATATAGAAGCAGAAGGGAACTGGATGCACCTCGAAGAATGGATTGTCCTTTATACAGTCATCGGTCGAGAGGATAAACTGACGCGTCTGACTCACTATTTTGAGACACACGATATAAATGAAGGAATTGTTCATGCATGTTTAAGAAGAGCCCCACAATCGGTCGTAGAAGGGGTAACGGAGCGATTTGGAGAGATGATGAAACGCTAGGTCGAGTTGACATGGGACTTCGTTTGAAAAATAGTTCAATAAAAGAATGAATTTTCTCTTGCAAAAGCTCGCGAATCTTGTTACATTAGGGAACGTTGAGCAACTCATCAGACAACCAGCAACTTCAAAAATCTAATCTTGCATTCCATGACCAGATTAGATATAATGATTAAGTGTTTGTGCGAGTGGTGAGAGACTTTACAGCAGAAAAACGGGTCCAATCGTTGATTCGCAATGATCGGATGCCTCTGCTGACACAAGCACGCTGCGTTGAAGCGGGAGGTTATGACACGCCAGGCAGCATTGCCATGGCCGGTGTGGAAATTTCCGCGGAGAATTGTCTATTTTTAAAATAGGCGACAAAGGAGGGAAACAAACATGGCAAATGAAAAAATTCGTATTCGTTTAAAAGCATATGACCATCGCGTTCTCGATCAATCAGCTGAGAAGATCGTTGACACTGCGAAGCGTTCAGGTGCAAAGGTATCGGGTCCAATCCCGCTCCCAACTGAAAAATCGGTTTACACGATCCTTCGTGCGGTTCACAAGTACAAAGATGCTCGTGAGCAGTTCGAAATGCGTACACACAAACGCTTGATCGACATCGTAAACCCAACACCGAAAACAGTCGATGCGCTTATGCGTCTCGAGTTACCATCAGGTGTAGACATCGAAATCAAACTTTAATTCTTCATATAGTAGATACTAGCCAGAAGAGACAATTAATTATTTAACAGGAGGTGTATCTCATGGCTAAAGGAATCTTAGGAACAAAACTTGGTATGACTCAAATCTTCAACGAAGCAGGCGAAGTTGTACCGGTAACAGTAGTTGCTGTAGAAGGTAACGTCGTTCTTCAACTTAAAACAGTTGATACAGACGGTTACGAAGCAGTTCAACTTGGTTTCGGAGACATCAAAGAATCACGTCAAAACAAACCATCAAAAGGTCACGCTGCGAAAGCAAACGCGACACCTAAGCGCTTCATCAAAGAAGTTCGTACTTCAGTAGAAGGATACGAAATCGGTCAAGAGATTAAGGCAGACATTTTCGCTGCAGGTGAATTAGTAGACGTTACAGGTACATCGAAAGGTAAAGGATTCCAAGGTGCGATCAAGCGTCACGGACAATCACGTGGACCAATGGCTCACGGTTCGCGCTACCACCGTCGTCCTGGTTCGATGGGTCCTGTCGCTCCTAACCGCGTATTCAAAGGGAAGCTTCTTCCTGGTCAAATGGGTGGAGAGCGTAAAACAATTCAAAACCTTGAAATCGTTAAAGTTGATGTGGAACGCGGCCTTCTCCTCGTGAAAGGTGCTATCCCAGGCGCTCGTAAATCGAACGTCATCATCAAATCAGCGGTCAAAGGTAACTAATTAACTGCACGGAAAGGAGGAATTACGAATGCCTAAAGTAGCTTTGCTTAACCAAACAGGTTCACAAGTTGGCGAAATCGAATTGGCAGAAGCCATCTTCGGAATCGAGCCAAACGAATCAGTACTTTACGACGCAATCGTCATGCAACAAGCATCACGCCGTCAAGGTACTCACGATACGAAAGGTCGCTCGGAAGTACGCGGTGGCGGCCGTAAACCATGGAAACAAAAGGGAACTGGTCGTGCGCGCCAAGGTTCTATCCGCTCACCACAATGGGTTGGTGGTGGTACAGTCTTCGGTCCAACACCACGTTCATACTCTTACAAACTTCCTAAGAAGGTTCGTCGTTTAGCACTTCTCTCGGCTCTTTCGTCGAAAGTACAAAACAACGAAATCATCGTCCTCGAAGGCCTTGCTTTCGATGCACCAAAAACAAAAGATATGGCTGCTGTACTCAACAGCTTATCAGTAGAACGTAAGGCTCTTGTAGTCACAGCGGACTACAATGAGACTATCGCTCTCGCAGCTCGTAACATCCCAGGAGTGACTGTGATCGACGCAGCAGGCGTAAACGTTCTTGACCTCGTTGCTAACGACAAAGTCATCTTCACTAAAGATGCGGTTGCGAAGGTAGAGGAGGTGCTTGCATAATGGCTCAAGCATACGATATCATCAAACGTCCGATCATCACTGAGCGTTCAGTTAGCCTCATGGAAGCTAACAAATACGTTTTCGAAATCGACGTAAAAGCGACTAAATCGCAAGTGAAACACGCTATCGAAACAATCTTCAATGTGAAAGTTGCTTCGGTAAACACAATGAACTACAAACCGAAAGCGAAACGTGTTGGTCGTCACGCTGGTTACACAGCTCGCCGTAAAAAAGCGATCGTAACTCTTGCAGAAGGCAACACAATCGACTTCCTCGGTTAATTAACTACCTTAGAAGAAAAGGAGGGAATCCTCGATGGCAATCAAAAAGTTTAAGCCGACCACTAACGGTCGTCGTAACATGACATCTCTCGACTTTGCAGAGATCACAACGAATCGCCCTGAAAAATCGTTAACTGAAAAGCTTTCGAAAAAAGGCGGACGTAACAACCAAGGTCGCTTGACTGTTCGTCACCAAGGTGGCGGTCACAAGCGTAAATACCGTATCATCGATTTCAAACGTAACAAAGATGGCGTTGCAGGACGCGTAGCAACGATCGAATACGATCCAAACCGTTCAGCAAACATCGCACTCATCAACTATGTAGATGGTGAGAAACGTTACATCCTCGCTCCTAAGGGCATCAAAGTAGGCATGGAAATCATGTCTGGTCCTGAGGCGGATATCAAAGTGGGGAACGCTCTTCCACTCGTAAACATCCCTGTCGGTACAACAATCCACAACATCGAGCTTAAGCCTGGTAAAGGCGGTCAGCTTGTTCGTGCGGCTGGTGCATCGGCACAAATCCAAGGACGTGACGGCAAGTACGTCATCGTTCGTCTTCAATCAGGTGAATCACGCTTGTTCCTCGGCACTTGCCGCGCGACAATCGGTTCAGTTGGTAACGAAGAACACGAACTCGTAAACATCGGTAAAGCAGGACGTTCACGTTGGTTAGGCAAACGCCCAACAGTACGTGGTTCTGTAATGAACCCGGTTGATCACCCACACGGTGGTGGTGAAGGTCGTGCGCCAATCGGTCGTTCGGGCCCACTTACTCCTTGGGGTAAACCAGCTCTTGGTCTTAAGACTCGTAAGAAAAACAAATCGAGCGACATGTACATCCTTCGTCGCCGTAAGAAATAATTACTACATGATTCTCGGGCGGTTCGAAAGGGCCGTTCCCGAATCATTCCAAAGGGAGGTTCTAACATGGGTCGCAGCTTAAAAAAAGGTCCATTCGCAGATCACCACTTGCTCGCTAAAGTTGACAAACTCAACGAATCTGGTGAGAAGCAAGTCATCAAAACTTGGTCACGTCGCTCGACGATCTTCCCAGAATTCATGGGTCACACGTTCGGTGTGCACGATGGTCGTAAACACGTACCAGTATTCGTGACAGAAGACATGGTTGGTCACAAACTTGGTGAATTCGCTCCAACACGCACGTACAAAGGTCACGGATCAGACAAGAAAACGAAACGGTAATTTGAGGGGAGGTCAAATCCATGCAAGCTAAAGCATCAGCTAATATGGTCCGTCTTGCTCCTCGCAAAGCACGTCTCGTTGTAGACTTAATTCGCGGGAAACAAGTCGGCGAAGCGCTCTCTGTCCTTGCTCACACGAACAAGGCAGCATCGCCAGTCGTTGAAAAAGTATTAAAATCAGCGATTGCTAACGCAGAGCACAACTACGATATGAACATTGAGAACCTCGTTGTAACAGAAGCTTACGTAAACGAAGGTCCAACACTCAAACGCTTCCGCCCACGTGCGATGGGTCGCGCAAGCCGTATTAACAAACGCACAAGCCACATCCACATCGTGGTAACTGAGAAATAAGGAGGGATATGTAGTGGGTCAAAAGGTAAATCCGCACGGTCTTCGCGTTGGTGTTATCAAAGACTGGGATTCGCGTTGGTACGCTGAGAAAGACTACGCTGATCTCCTTCATGAAGACTTCGTTATTCGTGAATACATCGAAAACAAAATGAAGGATGCTAGTGTTTCTAAAGTTGAAATCGAACGCGCTGCAAACCGCGTGAACATTTCGCTTCACACTGCGAAGCCAGGTATGGTAATCGGTAAAGGTGGTTCTGAAATCGAATCACTCCGTAAACACATTACAAAAATCGCTGACGGAAAACGCGTTCACATCAACGTTGTTGAAGTGAAAAACGCTGACGCTGTTGCGAAGCTTGTAGCAGAAAACATTGCTCGTCAATTGGAAGGTCGCGTATCATTCCGTCGTGCAATGAAACAATCAATTCAACGTTCGATGCGTACTGGCATCAAAGGGATCAAAACAGAAGTTTCTGGTCGTCTTGGTGGCGCTGATATCGCTCGTTCAGAGAAATACTCGGAAGGAACAGTTCCACTTCACACACTCCGTGCCGACATCGACTACGGAACAGCTGAAGCTGACACAACTTACGGTAAAATCGGCGTAAAAGTTTGGTTATACCACGGTGAAGTTCTTCCAACAAAAAACAACACAGCGAAAAACGCTGAATAATAAACACTCTTTCAGGAAGGAGGCAACACACTATGTTGTTACCTAAACGCGTGAAATATCGTCGTGTACACCGTGGTAAAATGCGCGGGAATGCTAAACGCGGCACAACTGTACACTTCGGTGAGTTCGGTCTCCAAGCTCTCGAAGCGAGCTGGATTACAAACCGTCAAATCGAATCAGCACGTATTGCAATGACACGTTATATGAAACGTGGTGGTAAAGTGTGGATCAAGATCTTCCCACACAAGCCGTACACTAAAAAGCCTCTCGAAGTCCGAATGGGTTCGGGTAAAGGTGCTCCAGAAGGCTGGGTAGCTGTAGTTAAGCCTGGCAAAGTAATGTTCGAAATCGCAGGTGTATCTGAGGAAGTGGCACGTGAGGCACTTCGTCTTGCATCGCACAAACTTCCAGTAAAATGTAAGTTCGTGAAACGTGAAGAAAATGGTGGTGATACGAATGAAAGCAACTGATCTCCGTCAATCAACAACTGAAGAGCTCAACGGTAAAGTGGGCGAGTGGAAAGAAGAACTCTTTAACCTTCGCTTCCAACTTGCTACAGGTCAGCTTGAGAATCCTGCTCGTATCCGTGAAGTACGCAAGTCGATTGCGCGTGCTAAAACGATTCTTCGTGAACGCGAACTCGGCATCAACAACGGCTAATTACATCGGATTCTTGAGAGGAGGTAACACTCATGGAACGCAACAACCGTAAAGTGTTCACTGGTCGCGTCGTGTCTGACAAAATGGACAAAACGATCGTCGTCGCAGTAGAAACAAAGGTTCGTCATAAACTTTATGGCAAACGTGTAAACTACACGAAGAAATATAAAGCACACGATGAGAACAACGTCGCTAAAGTGGGCGATATCGTTCGCATCGCGGAAACACGTCCTCTTTCTAAAGACAAACGTTTCCGTCTTGTAACAGTAGTAGAAGAATCAGTAATCATCTAATAACAGTTCGGATTTATTAAACATCCGGAGGGAGGTACACTCGCATGATTCAACAAGAATCTCGCTTGAAAGTAGCAGACAACTCTGGCGCGCGTGAACTGTTGACAATTAAAGTCCTCGGTGGTTCTGGTCGTAAGACTGCAAACATCGGTGACGTTATCGTCGCTACGGTAAAACAAGCAACACCAGGTGGCGTTGTTAAAAAAGGTGACGTTGTCAGAGCAGTTGTCGTTCGTACAAAACGCGGCGCTCGTCGTAAAGATGGTTCGTACATCCGTTTCGATGAGAACGCAGCAGTCATTATCAAAGATGACAAGAGCCCACGCGGCACACGGATCTTCGGGCCAGTTGCACGTGAACTTCGTGAAAAAGAATTCATGAAGATCGTTTCGTTGGCACCGGAAGTACTTTAATTTCCAATTTCAATCCTATAAGGAGGTGCGCAAACGATGCATGTTAAAAAAGGCGATACAGTCCAGGTAATGTCTGGTAAAGATAAAGGCAAGCAAGGGGTTATCCTCAAAGCTATGCCAAGCAAAAACCGCGTAGTGGTTGAAGGTGTAAACGTGATGAAAAAGCACTCTAAACCTTCACAAGCGAATCCACAAGGCGGGATCCTTGAGATCGAAGCACCAATTCACGTCTCGAACGTAATGCCACTCGACCCTAAAACTGGCAAACCAACTCGTGTTGGTTTCAAAGTAGTCGATGGTAAAAAAGTTCGTGTCGCGAAATCGGGCGAATCACTCGATAAATAAGAAGAACGTGACGAAAGGAGGTCCATTCGACTATGAACCGTTTGCAAGAGAAGTATAAAAGCGACATCGTGAAAGCGATGATGGATAAATTCAACTATGACTCGGTCATGCAAGTACCGAAAATCGAAAAGATCGTCATCAACATGGGTGTAGGTGATGCTGTTTCGAACTCGAAAGCACTTGACATGGCAGTTGAAGAATTAACAATTCTTTCAGGTCAAAAACCACTCGTAACGAAAGCGAAGAAATCAATCGCTGGTTTCAAGCTTCGTGAAGGTATGCCAATCGGTGCGAAGGTTACACTTCGTGGCGAGCGTATGTACGATTTCCTCGACAAATTGGTAACTGTTTCACTTCCACGTGTACGTGACTTCCGCGGTGTATCGAAGAAAGCATTCGACGGACGCGGTAACTACACGCTTGGCGTGAAAGAGCAACTTATTTTCCCTGAGATCGATTACGATAAAGTATCTAAAGTACGCGGTATGGACATCGTTGTTGTTACAACAGCAAACACAGACGAAGAAGCACGTGAATTGCTCACACTTCTCGGTATGCCATTCCAAAAATAATCTAGAGGGAGGTCGACAACATGGCTAAAAAGTCAATGGTGAATCGCGAACTAAAACGCGAGAAACTCGTTGCCCAGTACGCTGAAAAGCGTGCGAAGTTGAAAGCTGAAGGCGATTATATCGGACTCAGCAAATTGCCACGTAACTCGTCACCTGTACGCTTGCACAACCGTTGCAGCATCACAGGTCGTCCGCATGGTTACATGGGTAAATTCGGGATCAGCCGTATCAAGTTCCGTGATCTTGCATACAAAGGTCAAATCCCTGGTGTTAAAAAAGCAAGCTGGTAATCCACTAACAGTGTGAAAGGAGGTACATCGCATGGTAATGACAGACCCTATTGCAGATATGCTTACACGTATCCGTAACGCTAACATGGTTCGCCATGAAAAAATGGAGCTTCCAGCTTCGAACATTAAACGTGAGATCGCTGAAATCCTTAAGCGTGAAGGTTTCATTCGCGATGTTGAATATATCGAGGACGCTAAACAAGGTACACTTCGTCTTTTCCTTAAATATGGAGCAAGCAACGAACGTGTAATCACTGGTCTCAAACGTATTTCGAAACCAGGTCTTCGCGTATACGCAAAAGCTGATGAAGTGCCTAAAGTACTCGGAGGACTCGGAATCGCAGTTCTTTCGACATCTAAAGGTCTTATGACTGATAAAGAAGCTCGCCAACAACAAGTCGGCGGCGAAGTGATCGCCTACATCTGGTAAGTCACTTTTCTAACAAGAACGGAGGTGTAATCAATGTCACGTATTGGTAAAAAACCAGTTACGATTCCTGCTGGCGTTACTGTAACAGTTGCTAATGACAACACGGTCACAGTAAAAGGTGCTAAAGGTGAACTTTCGCTTTCAGCTAACCCGGCATTGGAAATCAAAGTTGAAGAGAACGAATTGACGGTTGTTCGTCCAGACGAATCGAAAGAAAGCCGCACAATTCACGGTACGACACGTGCCCTTATTGCCAACATGGTACAAGGTGTGTCGAACGGATTCCAAAAAACACTTGAGATCTCGGGGGTTGGTTACCGTGCTACGAAGCAAGGTAACAAACTCGTCCTCAACCTCGGCTACTCGCACCCAATCGAGTACGTTGCTGAGGAAGGTATCGAAATCGAAGTTCCTTCAAACACGCAAATCATCGTAAAAGGGATTAACAAAGAGCGCGTCGGTCACGTTGCTGCTCAAATCCGCTCGTACCGTGCTCCAGAACCTTACAAAGGTAAAGGTGTTCGTTACTCTGATGAACGTATTCGCCGTAAAGAAGGTAAGACTGGTAAGTAATTCGTCACGAAATGAACGGAAAGGAGTGGCATAAATGATCACAAAGGCAGATAAAAATGCAGTTCGTAAAAAACGTCATGCTCGCGTACGTCGTACGATCTCGGGGACAGCAGCTCGTCCACGTTTGAACGTATTCCGTTCGAGCAAGCACATTTACGTTCAACTTATCGATGACGCAGCACAAACAACGCTTGTGTCTGCATCTTCGAAAGATAAAGCTCTCGATCTTACAAATGGCGGTAACGTTGAAGCAGCGAAAGCTGTTGGTAAACTTGCTGCAGAACGTGCACTCGAGAAAGGTATCGACACAGTTGTGTTCGACCGTGGTGGATACCTCTATCATGGCCGCGTCAAAGCTGTTGCAGAAGCAGCTCGTGAAGCAGGTCTTAAATTCTAATAAAAAGGAGGGGACACTCGATGCGCCAGTTAGACGTTAACATGGAACAACTTGAAGAACGCGTTGTTACCGTAAACCGCGTCGCGAAAGTCGTAAAAGGTGGCCGCCGCTTCCGTTTTGCTGCTCTCGTAGTCGTAGGTGACAAAAATGGTCACGTCGGTTTCGGTACAGGTAAGGCACAAGAGGTGCCAGAAGCGATTCGCAAGGCTATTGAAGCCGCTAAGAAAAACATGGTACAAGTACCTATGGTTGGTACAACAATTCCACACGAAATCACAGGAGTATTCGGAGCAGGTCGTGTATTCATGAAACCAGCTTCTGAAGGTACTGGGGTTATCGCTGGTGGTCCAGTTCGTGCGGTGCTCGAACTTGCAGGTGTAGGTGACATCCTTTCGAAATCGTTAGGTTCAAACACACCGATCAACATCGTCCGTGCGACGGTACAGGGCTTGACTGAGCTCAAAAAAGCAGAGGAAGTTGCTAAACTACGTGGTAAAAGCGTAGAAGAACTTCTTAACTAAGGGAGGGAACTAGACATGGCGAAACTCGCAATCACCCTCACACGCAGCACAATTGGTCGTCCGGAAGGTCAGCGTGTTACTGTACGTACACTCGGTCTTCGCAAAATGCATCAAACGGTCGTTGTCCCAGACAACGTCGCGATGCGCGGTATGATCAATAAAGTGTCGCACCTTGTGACTGTAAAAGAAATCAACGAATAATAAAGATTTTAATAAATAAGGAGGTGCCACTATGAAACTCCATGAATTGAAGCCAACTCCAGGTTCACGTCACGAACGTAACCGTGTCGGTCGCGGTATGGCGACTGGTAACGGTAAAACTTCTGGCCGTGGACACAAAGGTCAAAAAGCTCGTTCGGGCGGTGGCGTTCGTCCAGGATTCGAAGGTGGACAAAACCCACTTTACCGTCGTCTTCCAAAACGCGGTTTCAACAACCCAACTCGTAAAGAGTACGCGGTTGTTTCCCTAGACACGCTTAACCGTTTCGAAGCAGGTACTGAAGTTACTCCAGAACTCTTAATCGAGACTGGTGTAGTCAGCTCTGCTAAAGACGGAATCAAGGTCCTTGCTAACGGCAAGCTTGAAACTAAATTGACTGTAAAAGCCAACAAGTTCTCGGGTGCAGCGAAAGAAGCAATCGAAGCAGCTGGCGGTACAGTTGAGGTGATCTGATGTTTCAGACGATCTCCAATATGTGGCGCGTGAAAGATATTCGACAGCGTATTCTCTTCACACTCGCAATCATCATCATTTTCCGCATCGGGGCTCATATCCCGGTGCCGATGGTGAATACGGATGTGTTGCGTTTTGACTCAGGAGGTCTTCTTGACTTCTTGAACTTGTTTGGAGGAAATGCTTTACAGAACTTCTCCTTGTTCGCAATGGGGATCATGCCGTACATTACGGCATCGATCGTTGTGCAACTTTTACAAATGGACGTCGTTCCAAAGTTTGCCGAATGGGCAAAACAAGGAGAGGCGGGCCGTAAAAAGTTAGCGACGGTCACGCGCTATGGGACGATCATCTTAGGCTTTGTCCAAGCGACTTCATTGTCGTTTGGATTTAACCGCCTCTACCCAGGTCTCGTCAATGAAACATGGGGAACGGCAACTTACTTTGTGATCGCGATTGTACTCACTGCGGGTACAGCGTTCTTGATGTTCCTTGGTGAGATGACAACGGAGAAAGGTGTTGGGAATGGTATTTCCATCATTATCTTCGCTGGTATCGTCGCTGGGTTCCCAAGAATCTTTACGCAGATTTATGAAACAAAACTCCAAAACGCTGGAGATGCATTGTTCATTAACATCGTTTACTTGGTTGTATTGGCCCTTGTTATTTTGGCTGTGACGGTTGGGATCATTTATGTTCAACAAGCGGCACGCAAAATTCCGATCCAATATGCAAAACGCACGGCAAACCGTACCCCAGTGGGCGGTCAGTCGACGCACTTGCCAATCAAGCTAAACGCTGCAGGTGTTATCCCGGTAATCTTCGCGATTTCCTTCATGGTAACACCACCAACTGTTGCAAGCTTCATTGCTTCTCCAGAGACAACGCAAAAATTACAGACGTACTTTGACACGACGGCGCCAATCGGAATGTCGATTTACGTTGCGTTAATCATTGCGTTCTCTTACTTCTATACATTTGTTCAGGTCAACCCAGAGCAGATGGCAGAAAACCTGCAGAAGCAAGGTGGTTATATTCCTGGGATTCGTCCTGGGGCGCAAACAGAACAGTACATCACGAAGTTGCTGTATCGATTGACTTTCTTCGGAGCGATTTTCTTATCGCTCGTGGCGATCATGCCGACAATCTTCATTAAGCTTGCCGGTCTTCCAACTTCCGTTCAAATCGGAGGAACGAGCTTATTGATCGTCATCGGGGTAGCCCTCGAAACGATGAAGCAAATCGAGAGTCAACTTGTAAAACGACACTATAAAGGCTTTATCCGTTAAAGCGGAAGGAAGGGTTGACCCTTCCTTCCTGTCGTGTTTACAAGCCCTTCGTGAAAATCAAAACTGGAGGCTAACCGAGATGAATCTAGTACTCATGGGCTTACCGGGTGCTGGGAAAGGGACTCAAGCTGCTAAAATCGTAGAAGAGTACCAAATCCCTCACATTTCGACAGGCGACATGTTTCGTGCGGCAATCAAAGGCGGAACGCCACTCGGTAAAGAAGCCAAGTCGTTCATGGATAAAGGCGAACTCGTACCGGATGAGGTAACAATCGGAATCGTACGCGAACGTCTTAGCCAAGATGACACTGAAAAAGGTTTCTTACTTGATGGATTCCCGCGTACTGTTGCTCAAGCAGAGGCACTCGAAAGTTTGCTTAAAGATTTGGGGAAACAGATTGACCACGTCGTCAACATCGATGTGGATGCGGAAATTCTCGTTCCACGTTTGACAGGTCGTTGGATCTGCCCAACATGTGGTGCGACATATCACGTGATCTTCAACCCACCAAAAGTGGAAGGCATCTGTGATGTGGATGGGTCGGCTCTCATGCAACGTGAAGACGATAAAGAGGAAACGGTTCGCCGTCGCCTTGACGTCAACATCGAGCAATCGAAACCACTCATTGACTTTTACGCTGAAAAAGGGTATCTTCGTACATTGGATGGAGATCGTCCAATCGATGTCGTATATGCCGATGTCAAAGCATTACTCGGTGATACTGAATGATCATCACGAAGACGCCTCGTGAAATTGCGATTATGCGTGAGGCTGGGCAAATTGTTGCTCGAACGCACCAGGTGCTCAAACAGCACATAAAACCAGGAATCACGACGCTTGAGCTCGACCAGATTGCGGAAGATTACATTCGCAGCCAAGGTGCGACGCCATCGTTTAAAGGCTATAACGGTTTTACCGGTAGTGTTTGCGCTTCGGTGAATGAAGAGCTTGTTCATGGCATTCCAGGAAAACGGGTATTGAACGATGGAGATATTATCTCAATCGACATTGGTGCCTACTATAATGGATACCATGGAGATTCCGCTTGGACTTATCCAGTGGGAACAATCTCAGAAGAGACACAGCGGCTACTTGACGTAACCGAAGAAAGTCTGTATAAAGGATTGGAGCACGCCAAGGCTGGAGGGCGATTGACAGATATTTCACATGCGATTCAAGCATATGTTGAATCACACGATTTCTCTGTCGTCCGCGAATACGTCGGTCATGGTGTTGGACAAAATTTGCATGAAGAACCGCAAATTCCACACTATGGTCCACCGGGGAAAGGGCCGCGCCTGAAGACTGGGATGACGTTAGCTATTGAACCAATGGTTAATGCTGGTCAACGCTATGTTCGAACACTGGCTGATAACTGGACAGTTGTCACAGTGGACGGTAGCATGTGCGCCCACTTTGAGCACACCATCGCCATCACAGACGATGGATACGAGATTTTAACGAAACTCGATTCCGGTGAATGAGGCTCTATTGTTTCATACTGATCCATTCTGGATCCTTCTCTCACAGTAGATGGCAATAGATCGTCTGTGCTCCTAAAGATCTTCATATAGAAAGGGGAATAAATGATGGCGAAACAAGATGTCATTGAAGTGGAAGGCACTGTTGTCGAACCACTTCCGAACGCAATGTTTAAAGTGGAGTTAGAAAACGGCCACACGGTGCTCGCGCACGTCTCAGGGAAAATTCGGATGCACTACATTCGGATCCTTCCAGGTGACCGCGTAACTGTTGAGTTGTCTCCATACGACTTGACTCGCGGGCGGATTACGTACCGTTATAAGTAACTCCGATTTTTCCAGGAGGAGGGTATACTCATGAAAGTAAGACCGTCGGTAAAACCGATTTGCGAAAAATGTAAAGTTATTCGCCGTAAGGGTAAAGTAATGGTAATTTGCGAAAACCCGAAACACAAACAAAAACAAGGTTAATTTCAGAGGAGGTGCACACATGGCACGTATTGCTGGTGTAGATATTCCACGCGAAAAACGTATCGTTATTTCGCTCACATACATCTATGGTATTGGTAAAACAAAAGCACAAGAAATTTTGAAGGCTGCTAACGTTTCTGAAGAGACACGCACACGCGACCTTACTGAAGATGAACTCAACCGTATCCGTGAAGCAATTGACGGAATCAAAGTTGAAGGTGACCTTCGTCGTGAAGTTTCACTTAACATCAAACGTTTGATCGAGATCGGCGCATACCGCGGTATCCGTCATCGCCGTAGTCTCCCTGTTCGCGGTCAAAACACGAAGAACAACTCGCGTACTCGTAAAGGCCCACGCCGTACAGTAGCGAACAAGAAGAAGTAAAGGAGGGAATTGAACAATGGCGAAACGTAAGCAAAACGTACGTTCTAAACGTAAAGTTAAAAAACATGTTGAAGTCGGTGTGGTACACATCCGTTCTACATTCAACAACACAATCATTACAATCACTGACACGCAAGGTAACGCGATCTCATGGGCTACTTCTGGTAACCTTGGATTTAAAGGATCACGTAAATCGACTCCGTTCGCAGCACAAATGGCTGCTGAAACTGCAGCGAAAGTTGCAATGGACAACGGTATGCGTACAGTAGAAGTTAACGTTAAAGGTCCTGGTGCTGGACGTGAAGCGGCTATCCGTGCGCTCCAAGCTACTGGTCTCGAAGTTACTGCAATCCGTGACGTAACTCCAGTTCCGCACAACGGTTGCCGCCCTCCGAAACGTCGCCGCGTATAATCGCTTGAACGTGTGAGGGGTTTACCTAGCACGACAGCTTATACTTTAGCAGTTCAAACTGCACGGCAGGATATACTCAAGGAGGGGTTCAGATGATCGAGATTGAAAAACCAAAGATCGAAACGGTCGAAATCAGCGAGGACGCTACGTTTGGTAAATTCGTAGTAGAACCGCTTGAACGTGGATATGGCACTACTCTCGGTAACTCACTACGTCGAATTCTATTGTCATCGCTCCCAGGTGCAGCGGTAACAGCGGTTCAAATCGATGGCGTGCTTCACGAGTTCTCTACGATTGACGGTGTCGTCGAAGACGTTACTCAAATCGTACTAAACCTCAAGAAGTTAGCACTCAAAGTGTACTCGGAAGAAGAGAAAACGCTTGAGATTAACGTTTCAAGTGCCGGTGCTGTCACTGCGGCAGACATTACCCATGATAGCGACGTTGAAATCTTGAATCCTGAGCTCCACATCGCGACTCTCGCTGACAATGCGACGCTTCGCATGCGTTTGACTGCTCGCCGTGGTCGTGGTTACGTCCAGGCAGAAGATAACAAACGTGATGATATGCCGATTGGGGTCATTCCAATCGATTCGATCTATACACCGATTCAACGCGTGAACTACGAAGTAGATAAAACACGTGTCGGTCAAGACGCTAGCTTTGATAAGCTTTTATTAGACGTGTGGACAGATGGTTCAATTCGTCCGGAAGAAGCTGTATCATTAGGAGCAAAAATTTTGACTGAACACTTGAACATCTTCGTTGGTTTGACAGATGAGGCTCTCAACGCAGAAATCATGGTCGAGAAAGAAGAAGACCAAAAAGAAAAAGTACTCGAAATGACGATTGAAGAACTCGATCTCTCAGTTCGTTCGTACAACTGCTTGAAGCGCGCTGGCATCAACACTGTTCAAGAACTCGCAAACAAATCAGAGGAAGAGATGATGAAAGTTCGTAACCTCGGACGTAAATCACTCGAAGAAGTTCAACACAAGTTGGACGAACTCGGTTTGGGCTTGCGTAAAGAAGACTAAGTTCAACCGAAGGAGGGAAATGTAATGGCTTATTCGAAACTTGGCCGTACAAGCTCGCAACGCAAGGCGCTTTTGCGTGATCTTGCAACTGACCTAATCATCAACGAGCGCATTCAAACAACTGAACAAAAAGCGAAAGAACTTCGCCCAGTCGTTGAAAAATTGATCACTCTTGGGAAACGTGGCGATCTTCATGCCCGTCGTCAAGTAGCTTCATTCGTTCGTAAGGAGAACGCTGGAGAAAAAGACGCAATCCAAAAATTGTTCGAAGACGTGGCTCCACGCTACGCTGAACGTCAAGGTGGATACACGCGCATCATGAAAGTCGGCCCACGCCGCGGTGATGGTGCAGAAGTTGTAATCATCGAACTCGTCTAATTCATTAGGCAGTCAACAGGGCATGCGGTGACGTATTGCCCTGTTTCCACATCAGAAAGGAGTCGACCTATGGAATCGCAAATTATGGTACGGGACGTCGTATTTCATTACCCTGGACAGTCTGAGCCGGCACTTAACGGCCTGTCGCTCGATGTATATAAAGGGGAATGGCTTGCGATTGTCGGCCATAATGGTTCTGGTAAGTCGACACTGACGAAGTTGTGGAACGGACTTCTTATTCCTGAACAGGGGGAAGTCCGCGTCGAGACACTCGATCCATCGAACGCCGCAGACGTGTGGGACGTTCGAACGCGGATCGGGGTCGTCTTTCAAAATCCCGACAATCAATTTGTCGGGGCGACCGTGCGCGATGATGTGGCATTTTCTCTCGAAAACATGGGACTTCCACGTCAAGAAATGGTTCGTCGAATTGATGACAGTCTAGCGCGCGTTGGATTATCGGAACTAGCGGACCGTGAACCGCATCAGTTATCCGGTGGACAAAAGCAGCGCGTTGCGATTGCTGCGGCTCTCGCAATGCGCCCGCGTGTCCTCGTGCTCGATGAAGCGACCTCGATGCTCGACCCAATTGGGCGACAAGAGGTATTACAAACGGTACGACAGCTCGTCTCAGAAGGGATGACCGTTGTCGCCATTACACACGAGCTCGACGAAGTGTTGTTTGCCGACCGTATCATTGCATTATCGAAAGGTAAGATTGCGATGACCGGTACACCTGAAGACGTGTTTCAACATCCCGATCAGCTTCGTGACATTCAATTGGATGTTCCGTTCATTGTCCGGATGCAACTCGAACTGAAGGCACGTGGCATTCCACTCGATCGTCTGATGCTACAACATTCGGAGTTGGTGAACCATCTATGCCGATACGCATTGAAGAAGTAACATATCAATATCAAATGAATACTCCGTTTGAACGAACCGCGCTGCGCGATGTGAATGTAACCATTCCGTCGGGAGCGCTTGTTGCGTTTCTTGGGCATACGGGCTCTGGGAAATCAACACTCGTTCAACATATGAACGGCTTATTACGACCGACTGATGGACGTGTCGTGGTCGATGACATCACGGTCACACCAATTCGAACGCGTCGTGATAAAAAACAAAATCTCTTGCCGCTTCGGCGTCGCGTTGGGCTCGTCTTTCAATATCCTGAGCACCAATTGTTTGAAGAGACGGTCGAACGCGACGTCATGTTCGGTCCGCGCAACTTTGGCGCGACAGATGCCGAAGCAAAAGAGCGTGCCCATGAGGCACTTCGTCTCGTCGGTTTAGATGAATCACTATGGGACCGTTCTCCATTCGACCTTTCTGGGGGGCAAATGCGTCGCGTCGCAATTGCGGGCGTCTTAGCAAGCCGCCCCGACGTCCTCATCGTCGACGAACCGACAGCGGGTCTCGATCCGATTGGCAGACGAGATATGCTGGCATTATTTAAACGATTACGAGAAGAGCTGAATCTAACACTGATTCTCGTTTCTCATGATATGGATGACGTGCTCACTTACGCGGAACGCGTCGTCGTGATGGAGCGTGGACAGGTAGCGTTCGATGGCGATCCGTTTGAGTTGTTTCAGGATGAAGCTCTCGTACGTCGTCTCCAGCTTGATATCCCGCACGTTCTCCGATTCGCCCGTGATCTAGCACCGGCTTTTGGGGAAACGGTCACTCCACTCGTACGAACGGAGGCCGAATTAGCGGATTGGATCGCAGAGCACTTGAGAGGGGGAGCCATATGATTATTGGTCAATATATACCGGGTCATTCCTGGCTCCATTCACTCGATGCCCGTGCGAAGACACTCTTTATTTTAGGATTTATCCCGGTCGTGTTTTTAGCGGATAACTTATGGACGAACTTGTTTCTACTAGCGTTCACATTATTTGCGGTGAAACTATCACAACTATCGTGGCGTTATTTATGGAATGGCTTACGGATGATTCTTTTCTTGATCGTCTTCACGTTGATCTTGCAGTTATTATTTAATCGTGACGGGACACTCCTTTTTGAATTTGGCCCGATTGCCATTTACTCAGAAGGGATTCGGATGGGACTGATTGTCTCGCTCCGGTTCTTCTATCTCGTCATGTTAACGACACTCGTCACATTGACGACGACACCGATGGAATTGACCGATTCGATTGAAGCGGGTCTGCGACCGTTTGAGCGGATTCGTGTACCGGCACACGAGATTGCCTTGATGTTATCGATCTCGCTTCGCTTCTTACCAACTCTTGCAGACGAGACAGACCGAATCATGAAAGCCCAGCAAGCACGAGGGGTTGATTTGATGAGCGGTCCATGGAAGTCTCGTTTAAAAGGAGTCATCCCTTTATTGATTCCATTGTTCATCTCGGCGTTTAAGCGCGCTGAGGACCTCGCTACGGCGATGGAGGCTCGTGGGTATCGTGGGGGTGAAGGACGGACGAGGTTGCGTGAGATGGAGTGGCAGACGCGTGATACAGCAGTACTGCTGATTTTTGTCGCGTTATCACTCATATTGTTCGGATTGAGAGGGATTGGATGAGACGGATTAAACTGACAGTTGCCTATGACGGGACACACTACGCGGGATATCAAGTACAGCCAAATGGGAACACGATTCAAGCGGAGATTGAGGCAGTTCTCACACGAATGCATCGCCATCCCGTCAAAATTGTCGCCTCAGGTCGTACAGACGCTCGTGTCCATGCCTTAGGACAAGTGATTCATTTTGACACTTCGTTACAGATGCCGGCGGAGCGGTTTGTCAAAGCGTTGAACGCGATGTTGCCCGACGACATCCTCGTCAAACAAGCAGAAGAAGCGGATGCTGGGTTCCATGCTCGATATGGGGCGAAGCGAAAAGAGTATCGCTATCATATCCGTAAGACCGAGGATCCATTCAGAAGGCACTATGCTGCCACGGTGACGTATGACCTTAGCCTTGATCGAATGCGTGAGGCGATAGAGCGGCTAGTCGGCACCCACGACTTTACATCGTTCTCTGTGACAAAGGCGGAAGTCGAGGACCGTGTTCGTACCATCTTTGAAGCAGAAGTGCTCGAAATGGGGGATGAGATCGTATTCCGTTTCGTCGGTTCTGGTTTCTTATATAATCAAGTACGTATCATGGCTGGGACGGTCATTGAGGTAGGGAGAGGCAAATATAAGCCGGCTGACATCACCGAAATGCTGGAAGCGAAAGACCGCCGTATGGCGGGGATTACCGCGCCCCCACACGGTTTGTATTTATGGAATGTGAATTATGAAAAAGTAGATTGACATTCCCTCTATAAAATCGTATTATATTCATTGGCATTTCATTTTCACATTTAGAGATGAACCACAATCTTAGCCCCGTAAACTAGGATTATGATAAAGCATCAAAAAAATTAAGTGAACAGACATTTTAGGAGGTATTCCACATGCGCACAACATTCATGGCTAAAGCATCTGAAGTAGAACGCAAATGGCTCCTTATCGACGCAGAAGGCAAAACACTCGGTCGTTTGACTAGTGAAGTAGCATCACTTCTTCGCGGTAAGCACAAGCCGACTTTCACACCACACGTTGATTGCGGAGACCACGTCATCATCATCAACGCTGAGAAAATCAAATTGACTGGTAACAAATTGAATGACAAGATCTACTACCGTCATTCAGGTCATCCAGGCGGCTTGAAATCACAAACTGCAAAAGAGCTTCTCGCAAAACGTCCAGAGCGTATGCTTGAACTCGCGATCAAAGGGATGCTTCCAAAAGGATCACTCGGTCGTCAACAATTCAACAAACTCCACGTTTACGCTGGAACTGAACACAAGCATGAAGCACAAAAACCAGAAGTTTACGAACTTCGCGGTTAATCGAGACACAGGGAGGAACTAAACGATGGCAGATGTACGTTACTACGGAACAGGCCGCCGCAAACACTCGGTGGCTCGCGTTCACCTCGTTGCAGGTGACGGCAAAGTTGTTGTAAATGGCCGCGATATCTCAGAATACTTCGGTCATGAGACTTTAATCATGATGGCTAAATCACCACTCGTATTGACTGAAACAGAAGGTAAATACGATGTAATCGTTAACGTTAACGGTGGTGGATACACTGGACAAGCTGGAGCGATTCGCCACGGCGTATCACGTGCGCTTCTTCAAGCGGACCCAGAATTCCGTCCAAGCCTCAAAGAAAAAGGCTTCTTAACTCGTGACGCTCGTATGAAAGAACGTAAAAAATACGGTCTTAAAGCAGCACGTCGCGCACCACAATTCTCGAAGCGTTAATCTTCGCGAAGTGGTTCGAACTCTCCATCCTTTCGGGTGGAGAGTTTTTTGTTTGAATTAGTCGATTCCAAAGCCGTCAAGAAAACGCTTTTTTTGATATACTGATATCGAAACAGTTATAAGGGGGAAGCGATATGCTTACAGTAGAGCAAGTACGCGAGGAATTGGCGGGGCTCGTTGATCCAACGATCAACCGAACGCTTGGAGATACAGCGGGAGTCAAAGACATCCGCATTAAAGAAGATTACGTCAGTGTGAAAGTGGCACTCGGACAAACAGGGAGCGGGGAACAGCTTCAGTTACAACAAGAGATTGTCACATTGCTCAAGGGGAAAGGCTTTAAGACGGTCGGGCTTCGCTTTGAAGCATTGAACGATGAAAGTTTGAAGGAGGCAACAAAGCCAGCAATCCTTCGCGAGAATTCAGGAACGACATTTATCGCTATCGCTTCAGGTAAAGGTGGCGTAGGGAAGTCGACAGTATCCGTCAACTTAGCGGTTGCGCTTGCGCGTGCTGGGAAGAAAGTTGGATTGATTGACGCGGACATTTATGGTTTCAGCGTTCCAGATATGCTCGGAATCGAAGAACGTCCAGTCGTTCGTGGAGAAAAAATCATCCCAGTTGAGCGATTTGGTGTAAAAGTCATCTCGATGGGCTTCTTCGTTGAAGATAATGCACCTGTTATCTGGCGCGGACCGATGCTCGGGAAGATGCTCAACAACTTCTTTAATGATGTGGAGTGGGGAGACCTTGACTATCTATTGCTCGACTTACCACCAGGAACAGGAGATGTCGCGCTCGATATCCATTCCATGCTCCCATCATGTCAAGAGTTGATTGTGACGACACCTCACGCTACAGCAGCCTTCGTAGCTGCACGTGCAGGGGCAATGGCGATTAAAACGAACCATAAAGTGTTAGGGATCATTGAGAACATGGCTTACTTCGAAAGTAAGGTCACAGGCGAGAAAGAATACGTATTTGGGTATGGCGGTGGAGAAAAACTCTCAGAAGCACTGAAGAGTAAACTCCTCGCTCAAATCCCACTCGGTCAACCGTATGACAACGAAGAAGACTTTGCACCATCTGTGTATCGTGATGGGCATCCGTTTGAGCATACGTATGATGAGTTGGCGCAAGCAGTCATTCAACAAATAGAAGGGTGAATCGGTGAGAGATGAAAGTACAAGGTTTTTTACGTTTGTTTTGGACAACGCTCGTGTTTGGGACGTTGTTCGGGTTCCTAATGAATTTATTGGCGAACCCGGGTTATTTGGTCAGTCAGTCCTGGGAGGCAATTGTCACGGCACTCAGTTACTCGAGTACATGGACCGGGATCAGCATGATGGGCTTCTTCGCCTACCTAATCATCCACCGAGTCGGTCTCGACTTGTTTAGAGGACCACGTCTATGGAATCGTGTTCAAGTATTGCTGATTGCTTTCGCAATCTTTGATGCCGTTTATTTACGAATGCTCGCATTTGGGAACGATCATATGTGGCGTTATATCGGTGAGATGGCTGTGTTATTAATTGTCGCTTGGGTAGTTGCTGCAAGTAAGGCGAAACAAACGAATATGAGTGCTTTCATTCCGACACTCTTCTTGATGACGGTGATTACGTTAATCGAATGGATTCCAGCGCTTCAAACAACTGATGAAATTCCATTACTTTGGCCGGCGCTCGCGACACTCGTGTTTGCGAACGCTTATCAAGTGTTAATGCTTCATCGTTTCCAACAGACTGGGCAAGTGGCCGAGTCGACTTCATCAGAAACAGGAAAGAAAAAAGTTAAAAAGCAGATGTCTTCTAAGTCATCATAACGATCAACCGGTCTTGAATTGCTCCTTAACATGGGAACAATTCAACGACTGGTTTTTTATTTTGATTGCATTAGAAGAAAAAATAAAGTTTTTTTAGAAAAACAGTTGACGTTTTTTGACGATGCTGATATATTAATAAACGTCGCTGATGTTGTTCACGAAACAATAATCAGAAAGCGAAAAAAATAATAAAAAGTGGTTGACTTTCACAAGTCAAATCGCTATTATTAAAAAGTCGCTAACACGACAACGATTGGTCTTTGAAAACTGAACGATGAGGCAAAAATAAGTTTTACAATTTTTGAATGAAGCGCAAGCTTCGTCAATTTAAGAGCTATATCAAATTC
>NZ_JACSKM010000016.1:0-44217 GCF_018617615.1 Exiguobacterium sp. s189
GCCGAACACGGAAGTTAAGCGTCTCAGCGCCGAAAGTAGTTGGGGGATCTCCCCCTGTGAGGATAGGACGTTGCCAGGCAACAACGCAGTAGACGATCAAGCATATGCTTGATCGTCTTTTTTTCATAGTCAATAGTTAAGGAGGAATAACAGATGGCTCCTTCTCGGAAAAATCCTTTTACATTTTTAGAGACTCTAGAACAGCATGTGAGTGAACATCGCGTATCCTTTCACGTCCCTGGGCATCATAATGGTACCGTGACTGATCATACGTTACCGAGCGCATTTGCCAAGGTGATGCCATATGATCTGACAGAACTAGCACATTTAGATGATTTGCACGACGCTTCTGGGATTATCGATCAAGCAGAAAAAGCATTGGGTGAACTGTATGAAAGTAAAAGTAAGTGGCTCGTCAATGGTTCAACTGTTGGAAATTGGAGCATGCTTGCGGCAACTGTAAAACGTGGTGAGCGAGTATACGTTCAACGAAACTCACATAAGTCGGTTTGGAACGCAATTGAATGGTTAGGGTTAAAACCAATCCTATTAACACCTACAATTGAACGTGGTACAGGAATTCCAACCGTGGTGACATTAGAAACGATTGAACAGGCTGTTCAAGAATTCCCGGGAGGACGAGCCGTCATGTTAACGTCTCCTACGTACTATGGAGACATGGCCGATATTCGTACGATTTCAAATTATTTGTCTTCACTTGAGATTCCATTACTCGTCGATGAAGCACATGGTGCCCATTTAATTCACCCTAAATTGCTTCAGCGTTCTGCGATTTTTGAGGGAGCGAGTGCAGTTGTACAGTCTGCACATAAAACGCTACCTGCATTGACGATGGGAGCTTGGATTCATTATAAAGAAGACATCGATGAAATTCGGTTAAAGCATGCATTATCTTCATTTCAGACATCAAGTCCTTCTTATCTTATTATGGCTTCATTAGACTATGCACGGTCCTATTTAGAAAGTCTAACGGACGAAGCATGGTCTTCTATTCAAAAGAGTCATGCCCATTTTGTACTTGAGCTGAAACGTGCAGGTTTTACTGTCAAAGTGGGGGACGATTTTACGAAAGTAACGGTCATGACGTATCCGAAAAATGGATTAGTCTTTAGTGAACATCTTGCATCAATCGGAATCGATATTGAATTAGCTGCAGTGGATCATGTGTTATTCTGTTTGCCATTAAGGGAAATAACAAAGCAGGAAATTGAGCATTGGATTAAATTAATTAAAAAAGCCGCTACACATGTGTCAATCATTGATGAGGATGAAACGATTTTTCCTTTCCCTCAAACACAACGTGTATCTGAACTTTATACGTTAATAGGGGATGAGCAAGTACGACGTGTATCCTTCAATCAGGCAATCGGATGTGTTTCAGCAGAAACGGTGATTCCATATCCACCAGGAATTCCATGGATTCTAAAAGGAGAGCGGATTACTGAGGAAAAAATACGAGTGCTCCTAGAGTGGATTTCCTTAGGGAGGAAGCTTCAAGCAAGTAAGCATGTTATGATAAAGCAAATTGACGTTATTGTAGAGGAGTTTTAAAAAGTGAGCGGAATGTTTATAACGGTTGAAGGACCAGATGGATCAGGTAAGTCTACACAACTTCAACTATTAGTCGAGAGTCTAAAACAAAAAGGATATGACATCGTTGTAACCCGTGAACCTGGAGGAACAACGGTGGGCAATCAAATCCGCGAAGTCTTATTATCCCCGGATCATCATGAGATGACGCCACGAGTGGAAATGATGCTTTATGCTGCTTCACGAGCACAAAATGTGGAACAAGTGATTCGTCCGGCATTGGAGCGAGGAGCAATTGTTCTGTGTGATCGCTTCATCGATGCATCTATTGCCTATCAAGGATACGGTTTACAATATGACCTTGATCAAATACAGTCGCTGAATGAATGGGCAACGAACGGTTTGACACCGGATTTGACTTTTTTGTTTGATTTGAGTCCTGAAAGAGCGAGTACTCGAATGAAAGATCGAGGGCAACTCGATCGAATTGAAAGTCGTGATCAAGCGTTCCATGAGCGTGTTTACGAAGGATTTCAAACGTTACTTAAACAGTACCCAGAACGAATCATCCGAATTGATGCCGATCAATCGATTGAATGTATTCAAGATGAGGTACTCGATTATACAATAGAACGATTACAACAAGGAGGCGTACAACAATGATGAAAATGGTGATTGCAATTGTACATGATAAGGATAGCGCACGTTTGTCTGACGCATTGGTCGAACAAGATTTTCGTGCAACGAAATTAGCTACAACAGGCGGATTTTTAAAAGAGGGGAATACAACGTTTATGATGGGTATTCCACAGGAACGTCTCGATGATTTAATGGATGTGATTCAATCGAACTGTTCGAGTCGCGATCAAATGATTACACCAATCTCTCCAATGGGAGGACATGCTGATTCGTATATTCCTTATCCGGTCGAAGTACAAGTTGGAGGTGCGACTGTATTCGTCTTGCCGATTGAAGGATTCCATCAGTTTTAATGGGAGTTGGGCATATGCGTTTTCAGGAATTAAATGAGTCGCAAACAGTGGTTGCTCGAATCATTCAAAATTCAATCATTTCGAATAAAGTTGGGCATGCGTACATCTTTTCGGGCGATTATGAACCATACTTAATTGAAACAGCCACATTG
Organism: Exiguobacterium sp. s189; assembly: GCF_018617615.1. Classification (NCBI taxonomy): domain Bacteria; kingdom Bacillati; phylum Bacillota; class Bacilli; order Caryophanales; genus Exiguobacterium; species Exiguobacterium sp. s189. The sequence continues at coordinate 2,696 of NZ_JACSKM010000016.1, forward strand.
TTTGCGAAAGCCTTGTTTTGTGAATCCCCACAAGGAGCAGAACCGTGTGGAGTGTGTCGAAACTGTCGACGTATGGATTCAAAAAACATTGTTGACTATATCGAAGTGGAGCCGGATGGGGCTAGCATCAAAAAAGAACAGATTCAACAATTACTCAGTGACCTATCGTTACGAGGTGCTGAAGGAGATCGCCAAGTGTATGTCATCCATCAAGCTCATAAGATGACGACTCAAGCGGCAAATAGTTTATTGAAGTTCTTTGAAGAACCAGGTGTGGGGAAACTTGCTATTTTGGTGACGACACAACCACAGTTACTTCTTCCGACGATTCGTTCGCGAGCTCAACAACTTGCTTTTCGTCCGATTGACCGCGCGAAGTTAGCACAAACGATGTCAGAAGAATTGTCGTGTACGTACGATTTGGCTTACCTTGCTTTAACCGTTTATCCAAAATGGGATGATGCGAAAGAAGCAGTTGAGCAGGAGTGGTTTGTACAGGCGTATGGGCTAGTGGTACAATTAATTGAAGTATTGACGAAACGACCTCAAGAGTTGCTCTTGTTCGCCCAGGAAAAATGGTTAGGACATTTCAAAGGACGAAATGAGTTACGAGTCGGCCTCGAATTATTCGAACATTGGTTAGAGGAGGCACTTCATCTTAAAGTGCGAGATACGTATACTCCAAAGCTATTTAAGAACGAGGCGGCTTTATATCACGCATTTATTCAAAATCGATCTGTCTCTAAACTCACACATGCAATTGAAAGTGTGCATGCGGCAATTCGACGTCTCGAGGCAAACGTCAATCCTCAATTAACTTTCGAACGACTTTCGTTCGATTTGCAGAAAGGATAGAAGCGCGTGCTTGAAGTAGTTGGAGTCCGCTTTAAAGAAGCGGGAAAAATCTATTACTTTTCACCAGGCGATGCAACGCTTAAACGTGGGGAACATGTCATCGTTGAAACGGTACGTGGCATTGAGTATGGCGAAGTCGTCCAAGTCGATAAAAAGCTCGGCGAAGATGAAGTCGTCATGCCGTTGAAGACAATCCTTCGCGTCGCGGACCAAAAGGATGCGGATATCGTACGCGATAATCGACTGGCAGCCGTTGATGCTCACGCCGTCTGTGAAGAAAAAATTCGAGAACATCAATTAGACATGAAGTTAGTCGATGTTGAGTATACATTTGATCGCAATAAAGTGATCTTTTATTTTACTGCCGAGGGTCGCGTCGACTTTCGAGAATTGGTAAAGGACTTGGCTAGCGTGTTTCGGACACGGATCGAACTCCGACAAATCGGTGTTCGTGACGAAGCGAAGCTACTAAGTGGGATTGGACCATGTGGTCGAGTTCTTTGTTGTTCGTCATTTCTTGGGGAGTTTGAACCAGTTTCCATTAAAATGGCCAAAGACCAGAATCTTTCGTTAAATCCGAATAAAATTTCTGGAGTGTGTGGTCGTTTGATGTGCTGTTTAAAATATGAGAATGACACATACGAAGAATTAAAACGCGATTTACCAGACGTCGGCAAGCGAATCAAAATTCCAGAAGGTGATGGTCGTGTAATCGGTCTCAACATTTTGGACCAACTTATTCAAGTTGAACTTCACGATCGGACGCGTGTCGTCACATATACGATTGATGAACTTGTTGAAGTAGGTGCGATTAAACGAAAACCGTCAAAACAGTGATGGGGTGCTGAGCAGTGGAAAGAATGGACAAAAAAGAAGTGATGATGCGTGTAGATGCAATCGAGCAACAGATGCAACTCTTGACGGAGCACTTAGGCGTATTAAAAGAACAGCTCGCCTATTTGCTTGAAGAGAATCAGCATATGTATCTAGAGAATCATCACTTGCGCGAAAAAGTCGAACAATTGGCAGAAGTTGATACGACAAATGGTGATTCACAAATCGCATTGTCTGGAAAAGGGCAGAACAATTTGGCTGCGCTGTATCAAGAAGGATTCCATATTTGTAACCTCCATTACGGACAGGTACGAAAAGATGGGGATTGTCTCTTCTGTTTGTCGATGCTCAATAAACATTAATACGGGGCGATAGATAGGGATTCCCTATCCGTCGCCTTTCTTTTATAGAAGGAGGAAACAATGGTAACGGTAAAGGATGGAGAGCGCCTCGATGATTTGCTTGGACGCCCTGGCAAGATTGTTCAAAGTGACGATGTGTTCTCGTTTTCATTAGATGCGGTACTACTGGCAGAGTTTGTATGGGTACCGATTCAAAAAGGGCAATTGGTCGATTTGTGCGCCGGTACGGGAGCAATCCCACTTTTCTTGTCGTATCGTACAAAAGGAACGATTACAGGTGTAGAGATTCAATCGAAACTCGTCGATATGGCGAATCGAAGCATGGCGGTCAATCGTCTCGAAAATCGAATTCAAGTTGTAGAAGGTGACGTCAAAACGGCAGCGGCACAACTCGGGCACGCTCGTTATGATGTGGTCACGTGTAACCCTCCTTATTTTCTAGCAAATGAAACGTCATTGCGGAATCAAAACGAACATCATACCATTGCACGCCATGAGGTGTTGTGCACGCTAGAAGATTGTATTAAAACGGCTAGTCAACTCGTCAAACCAGGAGGGAAAGTGGCGTTCGTGCATCGGCCAGAACGTTTACTCGATATCCTGACATTGATGCGTACCTACCGAATTGAACCGAAGCGAATGCAGCTCGTATATCCGAAAGCTGGACGCGAAGCGAATACGTTATTAATCGAGGGATCGAAAGATGGAAAAGCAGGTCTTAAAATTTTACCACCATTTGTTGTATATGAAGAAGACGATACGTATACGGAAGCGATGCGAGCCATTCTCGATGCCTAAACATTATGCGTATATCGTGGAATGTCAGGACGGGACGTATTATACAGGCTATACAACAAATGTGGAAAAGAGAATCATTGCACATAATGCCGGGAAAGGGGCGAAGTATACGAAAGCTCGCCTTCCCGTACGACTTCGGTATGTGCAATCGTTCGATACGAAACGGGAGGCCATGCAGTACGAATGGTCCATTAAACAATTGACCCGCGCGCAAAAAGAGAAGTTGATGGAGGGGACGACCAATGAATTCACAGAAGAGTTATCAAACTGAACAACCAACGTTGTATGTCGTACCAACGCCAATCGGCAATTTAGAAGATATGACATATCGAGCGGTGCGAACGCTTCAAGAAGTGGATTTGATCGCAGCGGAGGACACTCGCCAAACGATGAAGCTTTGTCGCCACTTTGAAATTCCAACAAAACTGATTAGCTACCATGAACACAATAAAGAAGTAAGTGGACCGAGACTGATTGAAGATCTGTTGGCTGGAAAGTCGGTTGCGGTTGTTTCGGATGCTGGAATGCCTGGTATTTCAGATCCGGGGAGTGATCTCGTAAGGTTAGCCATCGAGGCAAACATTCCGGTGGTCGTCTTACCAGGTGCCAATGCAGCACTTACGGCGTTGGTTGCTTCCGGTCTTCCGACAGAACGTTTCCTCTATTACGGTTTTTTGCCACGTAAAAAGAAAGATCGCGTCGATGTCCTCGAATCGATTCAATATGAGCCGGGCACGATTGTTTTTTATGAAGCCCCTCATCGATTGAAGGAAATGTTAACGGCGATTCGACAAGTGTTTGGTAACCGTCAGCTCGTATTAGGTAGAGAGTTGACCAAAACGTTCGAAGAGTTTTTGAGAGGGTCAGTCGATGAAGCGTTACAGTGGTGCGAAGGTGAAGTACGCGGAGAGTTCGTCGTTCTTGTGAGCGGTGCGACAGAAGCGGCACCTACGACAATGTGGTGGGAAGCGCTCTCTGTCTATGAACATGTTGTTCATTATATAGAAGAGGGACTGAAGCCGAATGCGGCCATTAAGCAGACCGCAAAAGACCGTGGTGAATCACGAAACGATGTATATGATGCGTATCATCAACTGCACAAAAAAGAGTAAGCAAGGAAATCCTTGCTTACTCTTCGCTGTAGTAGTTTTCGAGCATGTTCTTCAATTCAACGAGAACACGTTGTGCACCTTCTGGTGACAAGATGAGTTTGCCATCTGCCAATTTGAAGTTATCGTCTGATACTTCACCTGTAACTTGGCAAGTCATGTTTGGCTTATATTTTTTCAAAACGATTTGATCGTTGTCGACGTAAATCTCGAGAGCATCTTTTTCTGCGATCCCAAGTGTACGGCGCAATTCGATTGGAATAACGACACGACCAAGCTCATCAACCTTACGAACAATACCTGTAGATTTCATTTGTGTTTCCTCCTCCAATGGTGTCGAAATCTCGTGGTGACATGAATCGTCAAAATTCGACAATGTGACTACAGCAAAAAGCATACTAAACTTTCCAATTGCAGTCAACTGCTTACTATCTGGAAAAGCAATTTTTCGAAATTTGTCGAATCAAGAGCGATATATACCTAAATTTCCCCGATAGTTTGAACTTGAAACAAAGAAAGGGTATTTTTGGAACATTTATGACGAATTAAACGCAAAATAATTCCAAACAATTAGGTTTGGAAATTCTTTTGTCGAACCGTGTATAATGAGAATTGCATATGTCGAAAGGATGGAGAATAAATCATGGCGAAGCCGACTTTTTATATTACAACCCCAATTTATTATCCGAGTGCAAAATTGCATATCGGACACGCATATACCACGGTAGCAGGTGATGCGGTTGCTCGCTACAAACGTTTAAAAGGATTTGACGTCCGTTATTTGACGGGAACGGATGAGCACGGTCAAAAGATTCAAGAAAAGGCGAAAGAAGCCGGCGTGACGCCACAAGCCTTCGTCGATAAAGTTGTCGAAGAAATCAAAGTCTTATGGGACCGTCTTGAGATCTCATACGATGATTACATCCGTACGACAGAAGACCGTCATAAGAAGGTTGTCGAACACGTCTTTGAAACGTTACTTAAAAATGGAGACATTTATCTTGGTGAATACGAAGGATGGTATTCTGTACCAGATGAGACGTACTATACAGAGTCTCAGCTTGTCGATGGAAAAAGTCCTGACAGCGGACATCCGGTCGAGCTCGTGCGCGAAGAGTGTTATTTCTTCCGTCTCAGCAAATATGCCGATCGCTTGATTGAATATTTCGAGTCACATCCTGATTTCATCTTGCCAGAATCTCGTAAGACAGAGATGATCAATAACTTCTTGAAGCCAGGTCTGCAAGATTTAGCGGTATCACGTACGACGTTTGATTGGGGCGTACAAGTCCCATCGAACCCAAAACACGTCGTTTACGTATGGGTCGACGCGCTCACGAACTATATCTCGTCACTCGGGTACGGGACAGACAACGACGAGCTCTTCAATCGCTATTGGCCGGCAGATGTCCATTTAGTCGGAAAGGAAATCGTTCGTTTCCATACGATTATTTGGCCAGCTCTCTTAATGGCGCTTGACCTTCCATTACCAAAACAAGTGTTTGCGCATGGTTGGTTGCTCATGAAAGACGGGAAGATGTCGAAATCAAAAGGAAACGTGGTAGATCCGATTCCGTTGATTGACCGCTACGGACTTGATTCTGTTCGTTACTATCTTCTTCGTGAAGTCCCATTCGGAGCAGACGGTACGTTCACACCGGAAGCGTTCGTCGATCGCTTGAACTTTGATTTAGCGAACGATCTCGGGAACTTATTGAATCGTACGATTGCGATGATTAAAAAGTATTTCGATGGGAACATTCCGGCGTACAACGGAAATGTCACAGCGTTTGATGACGCGTTATTGAACATGGTGAAAGAAACGACTCGTAAAACAGAAGAAGCTATGGAGCACATGGAGTTTTCGGTCGCCCTCACAAACATCTGGCAGCTCGTCAGCCGTGCGAATAAATATATTGATGAGACACAGCCATGGGTACTCGTGAAAGATGAATCGAAGCGCGAAGAACTCGCTTCTGTCATGACACACCTCGCGGGCGTACTTCGTCACGTTGCCATCATGATTCAACCGTTCATGACACGTGCCCCGAAAGAAATGTTCCGTCAGCTTGGACTCGAAGGGGAAGACATGTCTTGGGAAGCGCTAGAGACGTTTGCCGACTTCCATAACGCTGTCGTAACAGACGGGACACCAATCTTCCCACGTCGTGATGTGAAGGAAGAAGTGGATGCGATCCAAGAAATGATGCGTCAAGCGTCGAAAGCGCGGATTGAGGAAACGGAGACAGCGACAGAAGAAGTCGATGAAGACGTTCGTCCTGAAATCACGATCGATGTCTTTGATCAGGTCGAATTCCGTGTCGGTCAAATCGTGGAAGCCGATAAGATCAAAAAAGCGAAAAAACTGTTGAAACTTCAAGTTGATCTCGGGAAAGAGACGCGTCAAATCGTGTCAGGTATTGCTGAATGGTATGCCCCTGAAGATTTAGTTGGCAAGAAAGTGATCGTTGTCGCAAACTTGAAACCAGTCAAGCTTCGTGGAGAATTGTCACAAGGGATGATTTTAGCTGCGGACCGTGATGGGAAGCTAGAACTTGCGACAGTCTCTGATCAGATGCCGAACGGTGCCATCGTCAAATAATGAAATGGGGGAGACCACGGTCTCCCTCTCTTTTTCTAAGGAGGAACCAAGATGTTGATTGATACACACACGCACATTAATGCGGAGCAGTTCAATGAAGATGTGGAGGAGACGATTGAGCGGGCAAGAGAAGCCGGCGTTTCTCCGCTACTCGTCGTCGGATTTGATACACCGACCATCGACCGAGCCATCGAGCTAGCCGAAACACATGAAGACATCTATGCCATCGTCGGATGGCACCCGGTCGATGCGATCGACTGTACGGATGCAGATTTAGAACGGATCGAGACTCTCATGAGTCACCCAAAAGTGATGGCACTCGGTGAAATCGGTCTCGACTATCATTGGGATAAGTCACCGAAAGATGTACAACAGCGCCTATTCCGTAAACAGATTGCCATCGCGAAACGGACAAATATGCCAATCGTCATCCATAACCGCGAAGCAACGGCAGACGTGCTCGATATTTTGGAAGAAGAACATGCGGAGGAAGTCGGTGGGGTGTTCCATAGTTACAGCATGTCAGTAGAACTTCTCCCTCGTTGCCTAGACTTGAACTTCTATATTTCTTTAGGAGGACCGGTCACGTTTAAAAATGCGAAAGTTCCAAAGTTAGTCGCACAAGAAGTACCGTTAGATCGTCTTCTTGTCGAAACGGACTGCCCATACTTGACGCCGACTCCGTTCCGCGGAAAACGAAACGAACCGGCCTATGTGAAGTACGTTGCGGAAGAAATCGCGTCACTTCGAGACATCTCGTATGAGGAGTTGGCAGAAGCGACGACGGTCAACGCGAAGAAATTGTTCCGCCTCCCATGATCAAGCGTGTATTCGCCAGTATAGGCGTGATTGTGACTGCGTCTGTCGCATACGTCATGTTGCAACCTGAACCGATCAAGGTCATCGATGACGGAGTGGTAATCGAGCATGAGACACGGGCTGATTCCGTCCTCGAGGTACTCGAGGAATTGAATATTACATTAGACGAAACGGATTACGTTACTCCGGCATTGAGTGAGGACGTTCCGGAAGATCGTCTCATTCGAATCGAACGTTCACATGAGGTCTCGCTTCAAATCGGATACGGACAAACAGAAGTCATTCAAACGAGAGAGCGGACCGTAGAGGACGTCTTATTGCGGTACGGGGTGACTGTACGGGACGGAGATACGGTTTATCCGTCTGTGCGTACTGCCGTCACGAATGGGATGACAATTCGCTACCAGCCGGTTGTTGCCGTCAATTTAATCGTCGGGCAAGATGCGTCGACCATCTATACGATGGCAACGGATGTAGCGCAATTATTAAGAGAAGCGAATGTTGACGTGACAGAACGTGACACAGTGCTACCAGACGCATCGACACCGATACGGGATGGCCTGACGATCACGGTCAATACGAATCGTGACGTCGTTCAATACGAGAGTCAATTGATTCCGTACGATATGGTCGAGGAAGAGGATGACACGCTAGAAGAAGGTGTGAAGCAAACCGTGCAGGTCGGAGTTCCTGGACTCGAACGGACAAGGTATGCACTTACTGTGGAAAATGGTACAATTACAAATCGTACGAAAACGGATGTCGAGACGTTACGTAAAGCAATGCCGCAGATCATCAAAGTCGGGACGAAAAAGGTCACAGAGCCCGTTACAGAGCCTACGACAGCGGACGAGTCGAGCCCATTCATCCCGGAAGCTGAAGTCGAGATAGCAGAGCCACCGAAAACGGACGATGTGTTAGATTTCTCATCCGCGAAACAGTTACTCGTAGAAGCAACAGCTTATACGAACAATCCAGAAGATACGGTGACGTATGACGGACGAGTACTGACAAGAAGCGGTTATGATGTGACGGATACGATTCTCTTCGAGGGTATGCGTATCATTGCCGTCGACCCGGCAATCATTCCTCTCGGTACCCGCGTGTATGTGGAAGGAATTGGCATGGCGATTGCGCTAGATACGGGAAGTGCGATCAAAGGTCAAAAAATCGACATCATGATGAATGAGTTGGAGGAGGCTGTGACGTTTGGTCGCAAGCCGCTTACCATTTGGGTCATTCCAAAGCAGGAAGAAGAGAAAGAAGGAACAGACAATGCGTGAGAAAATACAAGAAATTATCGTCGTAGAAGGGCGTGACGACACGGCACGACTTCAGGAAGTGTTTGAGGTCGATACGATTGAGACGAATGGCTCTGCCGTATCCGATCAGACGATTGAACGAATTCGCCGTGCGCAAGAGAAGCGTGGGGTCATCATTTTGACCGATCCGGATTATCCGGGAGACCGTATTCGAGCAATCGTCGAAGAGCGGGTCAAAGGGTGTAAGCATGCCCATCTGCCACGTGCTGAGGCAAAAGGGAAACGTGGGAAAATCGGAGTGGAACATGCGACCCCGGAGTCGCTTCGTCGTGTCTTACGCGCCGTATTTGAACCACGTGTTGAAACGAACCAGCCGATTGTCACGCGGAAAATGGTGTTAGACGCGGATTTGATTGGTGGAGAAGCGGCAGCGAAACGTCGAAAGCGACTCGGTGTATTGCTTCGAATCGGTGAGCCGAATGCGAAACAATTCGTGAAACGAGTCGAGGCGCTCGGCGTCACAGTCGAAGAGTGGGAGCAAGCACTTGCTCAATTAGAGGAGGAACAGGGTTGAAAGATATTGCAACAATCCAACGAACGAAAGCCATTTTAGAGCGGCATGGTTTTTCATTTAAAAAATCGCTCGGTCAAAACTTTTTAATCGATTTAAATATTTTAAGTAAGATTGTCGGTGCGGCAGAACTCAGTGAATCGAGCGGTGTCCTCGAAATCGGACCAGGGATCGGTTCGTTGACTGAGCAATCGGCCAAGCGTGCCAAGAAAGTCGTGGCGCTTGAAATCGATCAGCGTCTTTTACCGATTCTGGATGATACGATGTCTCCGTATCCTCACGTGAAAGTCATCCATGGAGATGCTTTAGAATTAAATTTACGCGAGATTGTGGAACAGGAATTTTTGAAAGAAGGCATTGAAGACATCTCGGTTGTTGCCAACTTACCATACTATGTCACCACACCGATTATCATGCGATTGCTTGAAAGTGGTGTGAAATTCCGCGCGCTCGTGATGATGATTCAAAAAGAAGTGGCAGAGCGGATTGGGGCGAAACCCGGGACGAAGGCATACGGTTCGCTATCGATTGCGATTCAGTATTACGCAGAGGCAGAAGTCAGTTTTGTCGTTCCAAAGAACGTGTTTATTCCGGCGCCGAACGTCGATTCGGCAGTCATTACACTCCGTATGCGCAAAGAGCCGGCGGTGCAGGTGAAAGACGAAGCCTTTTTCTTTGATATCGCACGTGCAAGCTTCGCACAACGCCGTAAAACCATTCTGAACAACTTAACAAACTATATTGGAAAAGAACACAAAGTCGAACTTGAACGCGCGCTTCATGAGGCAGGAATCGATCCGAAACGTCGGGGAGAGACGTTAAGCCTAGAAGAATTCGCACGATTGTCTGACACAATTTTACCACTTAAAAATAGTTGACGACCTTAAAACGAGTCGTTATAATATTAAACTTTATTTTCATATTCAATTATGCTATACTTGTAACAGTGAGGTGAAGCGTATGCCAAAGACGTTACAAGAAATCAGACAGAAACTCGAATCGCATGTTGGTGAACGATTGACGTTGAAAGCAAACGGCGGTCGTAAGAAAGTCGTTACTCGGTTTGGAACGCTCGTTGAGACATATCCTGCGGTGTTCGTTGTGAAATTGGATGAAGACCTGCATAATGTGGAACGTGTCTCGTATAGCTACGCTGATGTCCTAACGGATACAGTTAAAATTGAATTCGGCAATTGATTTATAAATGAGGGGCGGATGCATTGGCAGCTGCTTCTTTTTTTGTGCGCCTGTTTACGGTACAATGTCGAACAGGAGACAAATGGGAAGGGTGAACGTGATGCGCACGATCAGTGTGAAAGCGCCGGCAAAAATTAATTTGACGCTCGATGTCCTCGGAAAGCGTCCGGACGGCTATCATGAAGTAGAAATGGTAATGACGACAGTCGATTTAGCAGACCGCTTAGAGTTGACGATTTTAGATTCGGATGAGATTCGGATTCAATCAGAGCACGCCTATGTGCCGAATGATCATCGGAACTTGGCATATCGTGCAGCAGAGTTGTTGCGGGAGCGTTTTAATATTCAACAAGGTGTGGAGATTGTACTCGATAAACAAATTCCAGTGGCAGCTGGGCTTGCTGGTGGCTCGAGTGATGCAGCGGCGACGCTTCGTGGGATGAACGATTTATTCTCGTTAAACTTGTCATTAGAGGAGCTAGCAGAGCTTGGTGCGGAGATTGGGTCTGACGTTTCATTTTGTGTCATCGGTGGCACAGCCATTGCAAGAGGTCGTGGTGAACAGTTAGAAATGATTCCGGCACCGCCGCCATGCTACGTCGTACTCGGAAAGCCTAAGCTAGGAGTGTCGACTGCAGATGTGTATCGCGCCGTGCGCATGGATGAGGTTCATCATCCGAACACAGGTGCCATGGTGGAAGCGATTCGTCAAAAAGATTTTCATGGGATTTGCGAAAATCTTGGAAACTCACTCGAGAGTGTGACGCTCAAGCTTCATCCGGAAGTAAAACAAATCAAAGAAACGATGCGGCATTGTGGAGCAGAAGGTGTTCTCATGAGCGGTAGTGGACCGACTGTCTTTGCGCTCATCGAGCATGAGCAAAAGGCTCATCGCATCTATAATGGTCTAAAAGGATTTTGCCCAGAAGTGTTCGTCGTTCGGATTCTCGGCAAAAGACATTGAACAAAAACGAATGAAAGTGATATATTCTCAATAGAACATTCGTTTATTATTGAAGATGTGAAGGAGAATCCGTATGAAAATTCGTAGAAGTGGTCGTCTCGTCGATATGACCCGTTATTTGCTTGACCATCCGCATCAGCTTGTCTCGTTGTCGATGTTTTCAAGTCGCTATAAAGCCGCAAAGTCGTCGATCAGTGAAGATCTTGTCATCGTGAGTGAGATGTTGTCTCATGATGGGATCGGAAAGCTTGTGACCGTTCCTGGTGCAGCGGGTGGTGTGATGTTTATCCCAGGCTGGAGTAAGGAAAAATCGCTTGAGATGATTGATACACTCTGTGAGCAATTATCAAAACCGGAGCGTCTCTTACCTGGGGGCTATCTCTACCTCACAGATGTACTAGGCAATCCGAGTCAGGTGAAACCGATGGGACAAGTCTTTGCGTCTGTATTCGCCGATCGTAAAGTCGACGTGGTCATGACGATTGCGACGAAAGGGATTCCCCTTGCTTATGCTGTCGCAGAACAATTAGGTGTACCATTCGTCATCGTTCGTTCAGATAGTCGTGTAACAGAAGGATCGACCGTCAGTATCAATTATGTATCAGGTTCTTCGAAGGCGATTCGCACAATGGCGCTCGCACGTCGTAGCCTGCCGCGTGGGGCGAACGTGCTCTTGATCGATGACTTCATGAAAGCGGGGGGAACGATTCGTGGGATGATGAGTCTCTTAAACGAATTCGAGGCGAACCTGGCAGGAGTCGGTGTGTTGATGGAAGCAGAGGGCGCCGAGAAGAAGATGGTCAGCGAATACGTCAGCTTGATGAAATTGACGAACGTCGACCCGGATGAAGGGCTTGTCACCATTTCACGGGGGAATGTGGAACAGTTCCTAAAATGATTGGCAAAATTTTGATTTCGATTTATGATTAGAGGGTATAGAGTTACCAATATCGAGTCATGACGTTCGTTCGAAACCAACTGAACCTTACAGAAGACCACACCATGGCATAGACAACGATGAAAAAGGGGATGCGAAACATGCAGATCACAGACGTAAAAATTCGCAAAGTCGCGACAGAAGGCAGAATGAAAGCGTTGGCCTCAATCACACTTGACCATGAATTCGTTGTACATGACCTTCGAATCATCGAAGGAAGTAGCGGTCTATTTGTCGCCATGCCGAGCAAACGGACACCAGAAGGTATTTTTCGAGACATCGCGCATCCGATTAACGGGGAGATGCGACAAAAAGTTGAAGCGGCTGTATTGGAAACCTATTCCAATATGGAAGTGGAAGTGCTGGACCCTCAGCAGGTGTCGTACGGCACGAATGAATGACAGCAAACAGCGGTTAGGATACCTACCGCTGTTTTTTTGCGTTTCATTGGTTAAGGAACGGTACAACTATTGAAACGAAGGCATGGTTTCGATATAGTAGAAACGGTGTAAATAGGATTTAGTTGCAGAAAAGCCAAACTATACAGACCAATCACAGCTGTTGTGAGATAGGAGCGAATGAAGAATGGAGCGTTTTGCAGTCATTTTGGCAGCAGGAAAAGGGACGCGAATGAAGTCGAAGCTTTATAAAGTACTTCATCCGGTTCTAGGAAAACCGATGGTCGAGCACGTTGTCGACCAGTTAGACCAAATCGGTGTCAGTCGTCAAATCGTAATCGTTGGCCATGGGGCGGAAGCGGTACAAGATACGCTCGGCACACGAGTGGAATATGCGGTCCAAGAAGAACAACTTGGAACAGGGCATGCTGTTCAAATGGCAGAAGCAGAGCTTGCGGGTAAAGCAGGGGCGACACTTGTCGTCTGCGGAGATACACCGTTACTAACGGCAGAAACGTTGGAAGCCCTTCTCGCTCATCACGAAGCGCAACAAGCGAAAGTTACTGTGTTGACTGCGATTGCAGATGATGCGACAGGATACGGTCGTGTCGTTCGTGGTGAAGATGGGAACGTGACGAAAGTCGTTGAGCATAAAGATGCTTCTGAGGCAGAACTTGCCATCAATGAAATCAATACGGGAACGTACGTGTTCGATAACGAGTTATTGTTCGACGCGCTCAAACAAGTCGGAAACAATAACGCGCAAGGCGAATACTACTTGCCTGACGTCATCTCGATTGCAAAAGAAGCTGGCGAAGTCGTCGCAGCACATACAGCGCCAACGTTTGATGAGACAATCGGGGTCAATGACCGCGTTGCCTTGTCACAGGCGGAAGCAATCATGCGCAAACGCACGAACGAACGTCTCATGCGTGAAGGTGTCACGTTCATGGACCCGGCATCGACGTATATTTCTCCAGATGTGGTGATTGGTTCGGATACAATCATCTATCCGGGTACGGTCATCCTTGGGAAGACGACAATTGGTTCGGAATGTGTCATCGGACCGAACTCAGACATCCGCAACAGTGTGATTGAAGATCATGCTGTCGTGCGTCAGTCTGTCGTGACAGATAGCAAAATCGGTGAAGCGGCTCAGGTCGGACCGTTCGCTCACTTGCGCCAACAAGCTGTACTTGGTGCGAACACACGCGTCGGAAACTTCGTCGAGATTAAAAAATCGTCGTTTGGTGACGGTGCGAAAGCTTCGCACTTGAGCTACATCGGGGATGCGTCAATTGGCGAACGTGTCAACTTAGGTTGTGGATCAATCACGGTCAACTATGACGGCAAAAACAAGTTCGAGACAGTGGTAGAAGACGATGCGTTCGTCGGCTGTAACGTCAACTTGATTGCCCCGGTAAAAGTCGGAAAAGGTGCGATTGTCGCAGCCGGTTCGACAATTACAAATGACGTACCGGAAGAGGCGCTCGCGATTGCACGTGAACGCCAAACGAATAAAGAAGGTTACACAAAACGATAACTTGCTGCCAATCATTATGGAAAACGATGGAGGAGAATCCTAAACATGTCTACTGTATACGAACGAGAAATTCGTCTATTTAGCTTAAACTCGAACCGCCCGCTTGCTGAAGAAATCGCGAAAGAAATTGGTGTCCCGCTCAGTGATTGCCAAGTCAAACGTTTCAGCGACGGTGAACTCTATATCAACATCGAGGAAAGTGTTCGTGGAGATGATGTGTATGTCATCCAATCAACAAGCTCACCTGTAAACGAAACGCTCATGGAATTGCTCGTCATGATTGATGCACTCAAACGTGCTTCTGTCCGTACGATTAACATCGTGATGCCGTATTATGGGTATGCACGTCAAGACCGTAAAGCACGCTCGCGTGAGCCGATCACGGCGAAACTTGTCGCTGACCTTTTGACGGTAGCAGGTGCGACACGCGTCATCACAATGGACTTGCATGCAGCGCAAATCCAAGGATTCTTCAATATTCCGGTTGACCAATTACTCGGTGTGCCGCTCATCTCGACGTACTTTGAAACAGAAGAGTTTCAAGCGAAGGATATCGTGGTTGTCTCTCCAGACCACGGTGGCGTGACACGTGCACGTAAATTGGCAGAACGTTTGAAAGCTCCGATCGCCATCATCGATAAGCGTCGTCCGAAAGCGAACGTCGCTGAAGTGATGAACATCGTCGGAAGCGTTGAAGGGAAAACAGCAATTTTGATTGATGATATCATCGATACAGCGGGAACGATCACGCTTGCAGCGGATGCAATCGTCCAAGCTGGCGCGAAAGAAGTGTATGCGTCTTGTACGCACCCAGTCCTTTCTGGTCCAGCGATGGAGCGTATCGACAACTCATCGATCAAAGAATTGGTTGTTTTAAATACAATCGATTTGACGGGTCGTCCATGCTCGAGCAAAATCAGACAGATGTCGGTTGCCCATTTGCTTGGGGAAGCGATCATGCGTGTCCACGAGCACAAATCGGTCAGTACCCTATTCGATTAAAAAACGAGGCCCGGAGGCATTCGCCTTTGGGCTTTTTTGTTCAGGAGGAAATGATATGAAATGCATCGTCGGTCTTGGAAACCCTGGTAAAAAGTTCGAGATGACCCGACATAACATCGGTTTTTTGGCAATTGATCGCCTCGCTGAAAAGCATGGGATCTCGCTGAATGAAGCGAAGTTTAACGCCCTCATGGGAACGGGAAGAATCAATGGTGAACGCGTTGTACTTGTTAAACCCCTTACGTATATGAACTTATCGGGTGAAGCCGTCCGTCCAATTTTAGATTATTATAAGATTGAGATTGACGATTTACTTGTCATCTATGACGATTTGGATATGGTGCCAGGAAAACTGCGCTTCCGTCCAAAAGGGAGTGCAGGTGGTCACAACGGAATCAAATCGCTTATTCAACACTTAGGGACTGCAGAATTCAAGCGATTGAAACTTGGGATTGGACGTCCGCCTCACCCCATCAAAGTCGTCGACTGGGTGTTGATGAACTATCGGAAAGAGGACTTGCCGGAGTTGAACGAAACACTCGACAACGCCGTAACCGCAGCCACTGATTTCATAGATACAGATTGGCTAGCGCTGATGAATCGATACAACTAAAGGGTCATAGCACCCTTTTTTGTCGTATGAGTTGGAGGAAAACAAATGAATGCTTTAGAGAGATTTATGGTGGCGCTCCCGGAGACGAACGTGATTCGTGAGCGGCTACAAAAAGTAGACCGTCAATTGGTGACGGGACTGACGACAAGCGCGAAAGCTCTCGTCCTCGCAGGACTTGTGAAATCGTCATCGAGACGTCTCGTCGTCGTGACGCATAACATGTATCAAGCACAAAAAATGTTCGATCAACTCGAATCACTCATCGGACCGGAAAAAACATTGCTTTATCCGATTGATGAGACGCTGGCCGCTGAACTGTCGCTGACGTCTAGTCCTGAGCTGTTGGCCGCTCGAATCGATGCCCGTACTCGTCTCCTTGACCAAACAGGAGGCGTCGTTGTCGTGCCGCTCGGTGGATTACGACGCTATATGCCGAGCCCGGAAGCGTGGCAACATAGTCGTGTCATGCTAAAGCCGGGAAGTGATCTTGAGTTGGCAGACTTTGCGAAGCAATTGACAGGTATGGGGTATGAACGAACAGCGACCGTGACGACGCCTGGCGAATTTTCCGTACGAGGCAGTATTTTGGATGTCTACCCGCTCACAGAAGCGCGTCCGTACCGGATTGATTTATTTGATACCGAGATCGATTCCATTTTCACGTTCGATGCCGAGACGCAACGTTCACTCGGTGTGGTAGGGGAAGTGTGTATCACGCCTGCCACCGAGTTCATCGCCACTGACGATCAGTTGAAACAAGCCGGGCGTTCACTCCGAAAACAATATGACCGGACCGTCGAGTTGATTGAGAACGAAGTGATTCGTCAAGCGCTTGAAGAAGGAGTTGTAACGGACATCGAGCGCTTAGAGCGTGGTGATTTCCCGGATAAAGTTGGAAAGTATTCGCCGCTCCTTTATACGTCCACGCTCTTAGACTACGTAGGCAAAGACGCCGTACTTATTTTAGATGAAGTGGCACGAATCGATGATGCCGCGGACGTACAGGAGCGGGAAGAGGCGGAATGGTTCTCTTCACTCATCGAAAAAGGAGAGGCCGTCAGCAATTACACGCTTGCTGTCCCGATGCACAAAGTGTTTCGTGACTTGAAACAGGTGGCGTTCTCGCTACTTCCATCTCGTCGCTCAGGGATTCCGGAAACCGCGACGGTACATTTGAGCTGTCGTCCACTCCCGGCATTTCATGGACAGATGCACCTGTTAAAGCAAGAAGTAGAACGCTGGCAACAAGGGGATCAACGCATTGTCGTGCTTGCGGGAGACAAGTCACGCGCGGACAAGATTGAAGCGCTCCTTTCGGACTACGGCATTCATTCGACGTTCACGAATGTCGATGGAGAATTAGAACCGAGACGCGTATCCGTCATCATCGGTCAAATCGAAGGTGGATTCGAATTGTCGACGAGTCGTCTCGTCGTCGTATCAGAAGAGGAATTGTTTAAACGTGTGACGAAGCGGAAGCGTCAGACGAAGAACTTAACGAACGCAGAACGGATTAAGAGCTATCAAGAGTTGAAGCCGAACGACTATGTCGTCCATGTGCATCATGGGATTGGGAAGTACTTAGGCATTAAAACCATCGAGGTCGGAGGAATTCATCAAGACTATCTCCATCTCGTGTATGCCGGTGATGATGCGCTCTATGTGCCGGTCGATCAAATTGATCTCGTTCAAAAATATGTCGGCGCCGAAGGAAAAGAACCGAAGATTTATAAACTCGGGGGCACCGAGTGGAAGAAAGTGAAATCGAAAGTTGCCAAGTCGGTTGAAGATATCGCCGATGAGCTCATTAAATTGTATGCGGCACGAGAAGCATCGGTCGGATTTGCGTTTCCACCGGATGATGAGGAGATGGGACAATTTGAATCCTCCTTCCCTTATGCGGAGACAGAGGACCAGGTCCGCTCGATTGCTGAAATTAAAGCAGACATGGAACGTTCACGTCCGATGGATCGTCTTTTATGTGGGGATGTCGGCTACGGCAAAACAGAAGTGGCAATCCGAGCGGCATTCAAGGCGGTGCTCGCCGGAAAACAAGTCGCATTTCTCGTCCCGACGACCGTCCTCGCCCAACAACATTATGAAACGATGCTCGAGCGATTCAGTGAATTCCCGATTAACGTTTCTGTCATGAGTCGTTTCCGCTCAAAGAGTGAGATGGCTGCGACGAAGAAGGGCTTGAAGGAAGGGACGATTGATATCGTCGTCGGGACACACCGAGTGTTGTCAAAAGACGTGACGTTCGCGAACCTCGGTCTCGTTATCATCGATGAAGAGCAACGGTTCGGCGTCAAGCATAAAGAGCGTCTGAAGCAATTGAAGACGAACATCGACGTACTCACGTTGACGGCCACACCGATTCCACGAACACTTCATATGTCGATGATTGGAATCCGCGACTTGTCTGTCCTCGAAACACCACCAGAGAACCGCTACCCGGTTCAGACGTATGTTATGGAATATGACGGCATCGTCTTACGTGAAGCGTTAGAGCGTGAACTTGCTCGTGGAGGACAGGCGTTCTTCCTCTACAACCGTGTCGAGGGCATCGAGCGGAAAGCGGAAGAGATTCGAGCCCTATTGCCTGAAGCGCGTATTGCAACGGCACACGGTCGCATGACCGAGAGCGAACTCGAAAGCCAGTTGATCAGTTTCCTCGAAGGGGAAGCGGATATTTTAGTCTCGACGACGATTATCGAGACAGGAATCGACATTCCAAACGTCAATACACTCATCGTCCATGATGCTGACAAGATGGGACTTTCCCAACTGTATCAACTTCGTGGTCGAGTCGGACGTTCGAATCGAATTGCGTATGCTTACTTCACGTATCGAAAAGATAAGCGCTTGACCGAAGTGGCAGAAAGTCGTCTTCAAGCCATTAAAGAATTCACCGAACTCGGAAGCGGCTTTAAGATCGCGATGCGCGACTTGTCGATTCGAGGTGCCGGTAACTTGCTAGGCGCACAACAATCTGGATTCATCGATTCAGTCGGTTTCGACCTGTATTCTCAAATGCTCTCCGAAGCAATCGAGGAACGGAAAGACCGGATGCGTGGACAGGCGAAACAAGTCGTCTTCAAGCCGGAAATCGCCTTCCAAGCGGATGCCTACATCCCGGACGACTATTTGTCGGATAGTGAGCTGAAGATTGAGATGTATAAGCGTTTCAAATACGTCGATACACCAAACGCGTTGTTCGCCTTACAAGACGAGTTGATTGAGCGATTCGGGGAATTCCCGGAACCAGTCGCCCTTCTCATTCAGCTGACACGTCTACGGATTTACGGAGAACTGGCGAAAGTGAGCCGAATCAAACAAACGCCTGGACGGATTGAAATTGTCTTATCGAAAGATTCGACGACAGCTCTCGATGTACCATCCTTTATGGAATGGACGATGCCGCTCGGTCGTAAATTAGGAATCGGTCAAGAAGACGGAGCCTTGAAATTGTCACTCAGTGGTCGAATGCCACTCACAGAGCTCTTGAATGATGCCGATACTGTATTAGAAGAACTGACGAAGCGGTTGGTGGGCGATGCGGTCGCCAAGTAAGTTTGCGCAAGGTGTCGTCCTGTTCGCCCTTGCCGGTTATGTCTCTAAACTGATCAGCTTCGCGTATCGCGTCCCATATCAAAACTTGGCGGGTGACTTTGGACTCTATGCTTATCAAACCGTCTATCCGTTCGCTGCGATTATCGCATCGCTCGGAATTTATGCGATGCCGGTCGTCATTGCAAAAATAGGGGTCGGCGCAAAGGGGTCGACCCAGAAGTTAGAAGTGTTATGGGGCAGTTTTTATGCGTTGCTTCTGCTTTCTATCACGCTTGTTGTCACGATGTGGATCTTTGCCCCGACACTCGCAATGTGGCTCGGGGATGAACAGTTGGCCCCGGCGCTTCGCGTAATCAGTTTGAGTTACTTACTCATGCCGGCGTCCGCCGTGTTACGTGGTGCCTTTCAATCAAGGGATGATTTACGACCGAGCGCGTGGTCGCAAGTGTTAGAAAATTTTGTACGCGTGACGGTCATGCTGTCGCTCTTGTGGATTGGCGTACGTCTTGGAAAAGATGCATACACGCTCAGTCAATACGCGTATGGCGCGACGCTTGTCGGTGGGGTTGTGGCGATTGCCTTTTTAATCTATCAGGCGCGCGGCCTACGAATCGTAAAAGTACGACGTGTCACGTTTCGACATGGATTGCGCCTATTGTTGACGACAGGGTTCGCGGTCGGATTTGCCTCGCTCGGAATCTTATGGATGCAACTCGTCGACTCCTTTACAATCGTCAATTTAATGGGGGAGACGTATGAGGCGAAAGTGAGCAAAGGCGTGTTCGACCGTGGATACCCACTTGTCCAATTTGCGATCCTGTTCGCAACGACCATCGGTATGGCCAACGTCCCAACACTCGTCCGACACTATCGAGCGGGACATCTGCAAAAAACGACACAAGGGCTCCGTTCGATGATTCGGGTGACAACAGCCATTGCGGGTGCGGCGACCGTCGGATTGATGGGGGTGATGTTTTTCTTAAACGTTGCCTTGTTTGAAGATGGCTCAGGCACGCGGGCGCTCGTGTTATTGGCGACGAGTACGTTTGCAGCATCGCTAGCGATTGCAAGCATGACTTGCCTTCAAGCAATCGACCGTGAATGGATTGCCGCTCGCAGTATGGTTGTCGCGATTTTGGCAAAAGGTGTCGTAAACGTAGGGCTTGTCCCCTTCTATGGGATTGAAGGAGCGGCCATCGGCACCTCACTCGGCTTTTTGGCGATGGCGTTCTATAACTTTCGGGCGCTCGACCGTTCGATTCCGCTCGGGTCGTTTCGGTCGAAGCATTACAAGTCGCTATCGAAAGCGCTGGTGCCCATGTTATTACTCGTTGCCGTGTTAAACTGGATGGGTCAGATGTGGGTCGATTCGCGAATCGCAGCCTTCGGATGGTTAATCGGGATGGTATGTAGCGGAGCCGCCCTTTATATATGGAGATTATGGAGCACGCGAATGCTATCACTTGAGGAATGGGAATTCATCCCGTTCGGTGGTCGTCTCCTCGATGTGCTCGAAAAAAAGGAGAACTAGTATGGGTTATACAATCACGGTGGTCGGTCTTGGATCTGGTGAGCTGAATCAATTGCCACTCGGAGTGTACCGTCATTTGAAGCAACAACCGCTCGTCTGGTTACGGACGAAAGAACACCCTGTTGTACGTGAGTTAGAGTCAGAAGGGCTCGCATTCGAGTCGTTTGATTCGATTTATGAATCGAGTGATACGTTTGAAGAGGTGTACGATCAAATTGTCGAGACGTTGATGAACAAAAGTGAAGAGATGGCGATCACGTATGCTGTACCCGGTCACCCGTTCGTCGCCGAGCGAACTGTCGAGCTTTTAGTGGAACGTGGAGCGGACCTTCACGTACTCGGCGGGCAAAGCTTCTTAGATGCGATGTTCCAAGCTTTGCAAATTGATCCAATCAACGGCTTTCAGTTGTTGGATGCGACGGCGCTCGACCTTGAACGCCTGCAGGTGACGCAACATGTGTTGATTGGCCAAGTGTACGATGGATTTGTAGCGGGAGACGTAAAAGTGCAACTGATGGAACGTTATCCGGATGAGCACCCTGTTACACTTGTGACAGCTGCGGGTACCACACAAGAACGAATCGAACACATTCCGTTGTTCGAAATGGACCGCATGGCGGAAGTGAACAACTTGACGACCCTCTATGTCCCGCCACTCACGGATGAAGCTTATTTGGCGAAAGATTTTGCAACGCTCAAACAAATCATCGCCACACTTCGTGGACCGGACGGTTGCCCGTGGGATCGCAAACAAACGCATGAGTCGCTTCGGAAGTATTTGTTAGAAGAAGCGTATGAACTCATTGAAGCCATCAATGCAGAAGATGACGATGCCATCATCGAGGAACTCGGTGACGTGTTGCTTCAAGTCATGTTACATGCCCAAATCGGTGCAGACGAAGGGTATTTCGATATTCGTGATGTCATCGGGGCAATCAGTGAAAAGATGGTCCGCCGTCATCCGCACGTCTTTGGAGATGTCACCGTCGAAGATGCCTCCGACGTGGTAAAAAATTGGAATACGATTAAACAAGCGGAAAAAGGGGAAAAGAAACAATCGCAACTCGATGGTGTACTCGTCGACGAACCTTCATTGATGCGTGCTGAACAACTTCAAAAGAAAGCCGGTCAAATCGGATTCGAATGGGATGACGTGTCGGGCGCTTTTGAAAAATTGGAAGAAGAACTGCACGAGTGGCGTGAAGATTTGAGTGACGAATCAGAACTTGGCGATGTATTATTCTCCATCGTCAACATCGCGCGATACGTTGGGCTAAATGCCGAGCAAGCGTTAGAACAGACGAACCGAAAGTTCAAACGTCGATTCGAGTATATAGAAGCGAATGGTGACCTTCAGCAGATGACGCTCGAACAGATGGATGCTCTTTGGAACGAGGCAAAGGAGAAAGGGTTATGAGATTAGATAAATTTTTGAAAGTATCCCGCTTGATCAAGCGACGCACGCTCGCAAAAGAAGTAGCAGATCAAGGGCGGATTCAGCTAAATGGACAAGTGGCGAAGGCGAGTACCGATGTTAAAGTCGGAGACGAGCTGCAAATTCGATTCGGAAACAAGCTCGTCACGGTCATCATTGACTCGATTGCGGAACATGCACGTAAAGAAGATGCGAAAGAAATGTATCGTTTACTTAAAGAAGAGAAGATGGACGGTAGTATCGACTCGTAAAAAAAAGTATACTTAATGTATTAAGAGGAGGGGGATGAGGCGATGAACGGACGTAATCCGATGGATCGACAACGGCGCATTCGAGCGCTAGATGAGCGTAGAGAACAGCTGGAAAAAGACACACATCGCCGAAGAGTTCATCTTCGACGTCGTTTGGCGGCAGCCTCACTCCTATTTTTATTCGTCATGGTATTGATTGGACAGAGTTACTTTTCAAAGGTGGGCTATGTATCGGACCAACAACAAGCTTACGCACAAGCGAAAGTGGAGTTGCAAGAACAGAAAGCTGAGCAAGATGAGTTGAAGGAACAAGTGGAACGTTTGCAGGATGAGGATTATATCGCGAACTTGGCGCGAAACGAGCTCCTCTTCTCCAAAGATGGAGAGATTATTTTCTACTTCTCCCCAGAGGAATAAGTCGGTTCGTTGACCGCTAGGGAAACGACTCGTATAATTGAAAAGAATCAATCAAAAAAGGAGTACATTATTTTATGTCAATTGAAGTAGGAAGCAAGGTACAAGGTAAGGTTACAGGGATTACGCATTTCGGAGCGTTCGTTGAGCTCCCAAACGGCAAGACAGGATTAGTACACATCAGTGAAGTGGCGGACTCTTACGTCAAAGACATTAACGAAGTGTTGACAGTTGGTCAAGAAGTCACGGTAAAAGTGTTGAACGTCGAAAATGATGGGAAAATCGGGTTATCCATCAAGAAAGCAGTCGATCGTCCTGTAAGTGAACGCCCTGAACGTCCAGAGCGTCCAGCCGGTGAGCGTTTCTCTCGTGGCCCACGCCCAGGTGGCCCAGGTCAAGGCGGTCCGCGCGGTGGCGGTGGCCCACGCGGTGGCGGCGGCCCACGTGGCGGCGGTCGTCGTGGTGAACAACGTCGTGAACCAGAAACATTCGATACGTTGATGAGCAAATTCTTGAAAGACAGCGACGAGCGTCTTTCGACGTTGAAACGTCAAACAGATTCGAAACGCGGTGGACGTGGAGCCAAACGCGGGTAATCCTTCGATACCAATTAGCTTCTACTCGTAACCATATAGGTCTTGTAACAAGACAAGTCGTGAACATTTTTGTTCACGACTTTTTTTGTTTTAAAAAATTTATAAAAAATAACTAAATATAGTTGATTTTTTTCGAGGAAGAGAGCAAAATAGGGAACATGAAAAAATAGTTATGTTTTATAAGTGAAGGTGGAGAGAAAAAATGAATGGATGGAAACTATGGACGGCGGAGTGGCGGAGTATCTTTAAGAACCCACGTGTGTTGGTTCCGATTCTCGCAGTCGCGCTCGTACCGTTAATGTATGCCGGTATGTTTTTGTGGGCTTTCTGGGATCCGTATGGACAGATGAAAGATTTACCGGTCGCCATCGTCAACGAAGATAAAGGGGCATCGTTTGAAGGGGAGTCACTTGAAATCGGGAACGATTTGATTGATAAGTTACTAGATTCGGAAGCCTTCGAGTTTGTCGAGACGACAAAGAAGGAAGCAGAATCTGGATTGAAAGACCATGATTATTATATGGCAATCGAGATTCCAGAAGACTTTTCGGAGAAGGCGACGACTGCTCTAGATGAACATCCAGAGCAACTTGAATTGAAGTACATTGCGAATGAATCGTATAACTTTTTAGCCGCACAAATCGGTGGCTCTGCAATGGAGCAAGTGAAAGCAGAGCTTTCGACCGAGGTATCGAAACAGTACGTCAGTGCATTGAAAGATGGACTGAATGACGTGGCGGACGGACTTGGTGAAGCCGCGGATGGTGCGACAAAACTTGCCGACGGTTCTACGTCAGCGAAGGATGGTGCCGTCAAATTGGCGGATGGAACGGAACTTCTCGCCACGAAACAACGCGAACTTGCAGATGGTGCAAGTGAGTTAAATGACGGAATCGCTCAGTTGTCCGATGGTTCATCTGAACTCGCGGACGGGACGAAACTTCTTGCGACGAAACAGCGTGAGCTCGCTAACGGTGCAAGCCAGTTAAACGATGGTGTGACTCAGTTGGCAGAAGGTTCATCTGAACTCGCGGATGGAAGTCAGCAAGTGTACGACGGGTCAACTGCTTTGTCAGACGGGGTACACCGCGTGAATGATGGCGCATCCGCCTTACAAGACGGAACGAACCAGCTCGTTGAAGGAACAGGGGCATTCGCATCCAAATTAGATGAGCTTCACATGGGTGCGAAAACGTTGAATCAAGGCGTTCAAGACCTTGCTGCTGGCATCGAGCGTTCAAAAGAAGGGGCGTCTGCATTGAATGACGGCGCAAACCAACTAGCAGGTGCATTGACGAAAGCGAAAGAAGGAAACACTGCTCTCATCGCGGGTCAAACTGAAGTGGTCAATGGAATTGGACAAATGAAATCTGAATTGACGGCGAAACAGGATGAGTTGATTGGACAATTAACGGCACTTGCTGAGTCCGGTCAATCTGCGTCACCTGAAATGCTTCAAGCCATCGCAGCACAACTCACTGAAGGAAAACAAGCGACAGCGGCTGGGTTTGATCAATTAGCTGCAGGGGCGACGCAAGTGAAAGAGGGACAGACCTCATTGGCGGCAGGTCTTGCACAAGCAGAAACAGGTGCAGGACAACTTTCGTCAGGGCTTTCTGAATTGAACACGGGTCAAACGAAGTTAGCGGAAGGTGCTCAGGCGTTAGCAAGTGGTTCGAGTCAAATCGAACAAGGGACACAAACCGCAGTCGACCGCTCACAAGAACTCGTGTCAGCGAGTTCAAAACTCAATCAAGGTGCAACACAACTTCAAGACGGGACAACTGAACTTACGGCAGGCAGTGACAAACTCGTAGCCGCGACTGGACAGTTGTCTGAAGGTAGTGTGAAGCTTGCCGATGGTGCGAAAAGCGCAAGTTCGGGAACGAGTGAGTTGGCGAATGGTGCTACTCAATTAGCAGACGGTGGACAAAAACTTCAAGAAGGTAGTCGTGAACTTGCCGATGGCGCGAAGGCTGCCGGGGCAGGAACAAGCAAGTTGACGGACGGCGCGAATCAGCTCGCGGACGGCGGACGAGAACTTTCAGATGGTAGCGGAGAACTCGCAGATGGAATGACAGATCTCGCATCAGGTAGTGATGAACTTCGTGACGCTCTAGTCAAAGGTGCGAAAGATGCAGACATCGGCTTGAACGATGAGAATGTCGAGATGATGGCAGGACCAGTGTCACTCGTCGATAACTCGATTCACGAGGTACCGAACTATGGTACAGGGTTTGCTCCATACTTCATGTCACTCGGACTCTTTGTCGGGGCGCTTCTCTTATCGATCGTCTATCCATTGTACGATCCAGCTGGACGTCCAAAACGTAGTCTTTCATGGGTATTGTCGAAGTCTGGTGTTCTCATGGTCGTTGGATTCCTGCAAGCGCTCATTTTAGACGTGGCGATGGTGCAACTATTAGGACTTGAAATAAGCGAACCATTGAAATTCTTCGGATTTAGTTGGTTGACGAGCATCACATTCCTCTTTATTGTGCAGTTACTCGTCACCACACTCGGGAACCCAGGACGTTTTGTAGCAATCGTCTTATTGATCTTGCAATTGACGACTTCTGCTGGAACGTTCCCGCTCGAGTTGATTCCACGAGCATTGCAACCGTTCAATGCGCTCCTTCCAATGACGTATACGGTTGCCGGATATAAAGAAATCTTGTCAGCTGACGGTGCACAGTATTTGCAGACGGCGACAGCATATTTAGCATTTGTGACTGTTGGATGTTTTGCATTACTGTGGGCGTACTTCCGAATCGCATGGAAGAAAAAATATCGCCAAGTCGTATCAGAAGCATGATGTAAAAACGTAATGAAATCGTGTATAGTGATGGAGATGACACTATGCACGATTTTTTTATTAAAAAAATTTCAAAAAAGAATTGACACTCGAATGGTGACTGGTTATTATAGAAAATGTGCTTAGGACACAACAATAACATGGCGGTGTAGCTCAGCTGGCTAGAGCGTACGGTTCATACCCGTGAGGTCGTGGGTTCGACTCCCTCCGCCGCTACCATTTTATTAAGGCCCGTTGGTCAAGCGGTTAAGACACCGCCCTTTCACGGCGGTAACACGGGTTCGAATCCCGTACGGGTCACTTAGCCTAAGCGAAAAGAAGCCATCTCAATCGAGATGGCTTCTTTTGTTATATCAAGGAGGGAATTCATGAAAAAAGTGCTCGTCGCAGTGTCTGGTGGAGTGGATTCCATTGTCTTATTGAATCGTCTTGTCAAAGAGGGCTGGGATGTGGCGGTGGCGCATGTCCATCATGGCGTACGAGAAGCTTCAGACGAAGAGTATAGGTTCGTCGCCCGCGTCGCAGAAACCTACCATATTCCGTTTCATGGAACACGTCTCTGCTTTCAAGATGGAGGATCACAAGCCCGATATCGGGAAGCGCGCTATCAATTTTTTGAAGACGTCATGAACACATATGGATACGACACATTGGCCACAGCGCACCATGCGGACGACGAGTTAGAAACAGTGCTCATTCAGCTACATCGAAACGTGGTCGAAGTAAAAGGGATTCCCGAAAGTCGGCAATTTGGTAACGGGAGGCTCATCCGTCCGTTGTTACATGAGTCGAAAGCTCAACTGATCGAGTATGCACGACAGAATGAATTAGAGTGGCGCGAAGACGCAACGAATCAAGAACGTACTTACTTAAGGAATCAAATTCGCCACGAGATCGTGCCACGACTGAAACAGATGCGGCCATCGATTGTGAGAGAAGTCAGCGAAGCAGCAAAAGTGGCCCGTGCCGATTGGGATGGCAGGTATCAATCGTGCGAACGATGGGTGGAGGCATATGTCGAACTTGAAATGAAAGCGTTTCATGTGAAACTCGAGGATTTCGAGCGCTTATCATTCCTTGAACGGTATACGGTCGGTCGATTGCTGTCCACTCGTTACGAGGTGAATGTGAACGAGGCGATAGAGAAGCTACTCCAGAGTCAAAAAGATACAGGAACCTATCATCTGACAGGCGAGTGGTTCATGACGAAGCAGAATAGGGTACTGAATCTTGTACAGCGTTCTGCGTCAGGTTCACTTCACCCCATTCAAATTGATTCGTTGCCGGCCGTTGTTGAATTCGGAGACCGAACCATCTCTTTATCTGTCGAGGAGGGGAGAGAGGGCATTCCGTTGCATGAGATCACTTATCCGCTTACGATTCGGACAAGTGCACCAGGTGACCGAATGCGATTGGCCGTGGGGACAAAGAAAGTGTCCCGTATCCTGATCGATGAAAAGATTGAGCGTACGATTCGTCCGACGCTACCCCTGCTTGTGGACGCCTCAGGACGAATTCTCGCGATTGTCGGGGTACGAGTTTCAGAATTTCTAGACAAGTCGGATGCGATTTGCCTACGATTAATGGTAAAATGATGATTGTGTCGAAACAGAAAGAGGAGGATTTCAAGATGTCATTAATGAACGATATGGAGAAAGTTTTAATCTCACGTGAAGAGATTCAAGAAAAGGTGAAAGAACTCGCTGGAACACTGAGCGAAGACTATAAAGAAGAGTTTCCGCTTCTCGTGTGTGTATTGAAAGGCGCGATGCCGTTCATGTCCGACCTCGTCAAGGAAATGGATATCCATTTAGAAATGGACTTCATGGACGTGTCGACGTATCACGGAGGAACTTCTTCAACAGGTGAAGTAAAAATCGAGAAAGATTTAAATACATCTGTAGAAGGACGCGACATCTTGATTGTAGAAGATATTATTGATAGTGGATTGACGCTTGGCTATCTCGTCGATCTTCTTAAATACCGTAAAGCGAAGTCTGTGAAGATTGTCACGCTTCTCGACAAACCGACAGGACGCAAAAATGGTTTATCAGCAGACTATAGCGGTTTCGTGATTCCACACGAATTCGTTGTCGGTTACGGTCTCGATTATGAAGAGAAATATCGTAACCTTCCTTACGTCGGTGTGCTCAAACCGAGCGTTTACGGGGGCTAACGTTTTTCTTTTGAAAATGTGACGTGGTAAGATAAAAGAAATCCCCAAAGTATAGGCATATACTGAATGGGCGAGAACATCGTTTCTCGGAATAGGAGGCAGAGAATGAATCGTGCAGTGAAAAACACATTGGTTTTTGGTGTGATTTTCCTAGCCTTGATCTTGTTCCTTCAATATTTGCAGAATCCGAATAGTCAGAGTGAAACGCTCTCGTATTCGAAATTCCTAGAATATGTGGAAGATGATCGGATTGAGACGGCAACCGTACAAGAAATCCCGGGGGCTATCTCGATTACAGGCGACCTTACAGGAGATGACGACCAGCGTTACGAAACAAACATTCCAGCGAACGAAGCTGAATATGCGGATGTATTGACGCAGCTTCGAGCGAATACGGATATTCAAATCGAGGAGGCTGAATCGAACAGTAGCTGGTTCAGCATCGTCTTCGCGATTTTACCGTTCATTATCATCTTCATCTTGTTCTTCTTCTTGTTGAACCAGGCGCAAGGTGGTGGCGGTGGTGGTCGTGTGATGAACTTCGGGAAATCGAAGGCGAAACTATACGACCAAGAAAAACGTCGCGTCACATTCAAAGACGTGGCCGGAGCAGACGAAGAGAAACAAGAACTCATCGAAGTTGTTGAATTCTTGAAAGACCCTCGTAAGTTCTCGAAACTCGGTGCGCGTATTCCGAAAGGGGTCTTACTCGTTGGTCCTCCAGGGACAGGTAAAACACTTTTGGCCCGTGCAGTAGCCGGAGAAGCCGGAGTACCATTCTTCTCGATCTCAGGTTCTGACTTCGTTGAGATGTTCGTCGGGGTCGGTGCGTCACGTGTCCGTGACTTGTTCGAAAATGCGAAAAAGAATGCTCCATGTATCATCTTCATCGATGAAATCGATGCGGTCGGACGCCAACGCGGTGCCGGTCTCGGCGGTGGTCACGATGAGCGTGAACAAACATTGAACCAATTGCTCGTTGAAATGGATGGATTCAGTGACAATGAAGGGATTATCATGGTTGCGGCGACAAACCGTCCGGATATCCTTGACCCAGCTCTCCTTCGTCCAGGTCGTTTTGACCGTCAAATCACGGTCGATCGTCCAGATGTAAAAGGGCGCGAAGAAGTGTTGAAAGTCCATGCACGCAACAAGCCACTTGACTCAACTGTAGACTTGAAGTCAATCGCACAACGTACGCCTGGTTTCTCTGGGGCTGACTTGGAAAACCTCTTGAACGAAGCAGCACTCGTTGCGGCACGTTCAAACCGTACGGCAGTATCGGTCGTCGATGTCGAAGAAGCAATTGACCGTGTCATTGCAGGACCTTCGAAGAAGAGCCGAATCATTTCTGAAAAAGAACGTAACATTGTCGCTTATCACGAAGCGGGTCACACAATCATCGGTCTCGAGCTTGAGAATGCGGATGAAGTACACAAAGTGACGATTGTCCCACGCGGTAACGCTGGAGGATACGTCGTCATGCTTCCAAAAGAAGATCGTTACTTCATGACAAAACCTGAACTCGAAGATAAGATTGTTGGACTTCTTGGTGGACGCGTCGCCGAAGATGTCATCTTTGGTGAAGTGTCAACAGGAGCGAGCAACGACTTCCAGCGTGCGACAGGGATTGCGCGGAAGATGGTCATGGATTACGGGATGAGCGATAAGCTTGGACCGCTCCAGCTCGGTTCAAACCATGGCGGACAAGTCTTCCTTGGCCGTGACTTCCAGACAGAGCAGAACTACTCGGATGCGATCGCTCAAGAAATCGATTTAGAGATTCGTGACATCATCAACCGCTGTTACGCGAAAGCGAAACAGATTTTGACAGAACGTCGCGAAGACCTCGAACTCGTTGCGAAGACATTGCTTGATGTAGAAACGCTCGACTCGAAACAGATTCGTCACTTGATCAAGACACGCGAATACCTCCCGCATGAGCCGGAAGAAGACGTGGATGCATCAACGGACTCGGACGACGCAGCGAAGAAAGATGATGCGGCCGTGCAACACGGACAAATCGTCGATCAACCTGAAGTTGTTCAAGACAGCCAACCGGATGTCGTACCTGAAGGCGATAAGCCAGAGGCGACTCCTACGGAACGTCCGAACAACGAATCACGTTAATGAATGAGACGAATGCCCTTGACGAGGCATTCGTCTTTTTTCGTGTTATAATTCGAGCGAACTGCAATTGACAACAAAGTGAGGAACTATATCATGATTTTAGTGATTGATGTTGGAAATACAAATATTGTTCTAGGGATGTACGATGGAGACAACCTCGTACACCATTGGCGAATTTCAACGGACCGGACGAAAACGACGGATGAGTATGGCATGCTAGTGAAATCGCTCTTTGACCATTCGAACGTCTCGTTCGATCAAGTCGATGGTGTCATTTTGTCCTCTGTCGTACCTCCTGTTATTTTCCCACTTGAACAAATGTCACAACGATACTTCAATGTACGTCCAATCGTTGTCGGCCCAGGTGTGAAGACAGGATTAGACATTCACGTCGAGAATCCCCGCGAAGTCGGGGCTGACCGAATTGTCAACGCGGTGGCTGGAATCGCCAAGTATGACGGTCCGCTCATAATTGTTGATTTTGGAACGGCAACCACGTATTGTTACATCGATGAGAAACGTCGCTACCATGGCGGCATCATCTCACCAGGTATCATGATTTCAGTGGAAGCACTTTATCAACGTGCTGCGAAATTACCACGGATTGAACTGGCAACCCCACCAACGGTTATCGGGAAAAATACGATTCAAGCGATGCAATCTGGGACGTATTATGGCTATGTCGCCCAAGTGGATGGCATCGTGAATCGGATGAAGCGTGAAGTTGGTGAAGCGACCGTCATTGCGACTGGAGGATTGGCACGATTGATCAGTGAACATGCAGAAACGATTGACCATGTGGATTCGTTCCTGACACTCGAAGGCCTCCGCCTCATTTACGAGCGCAATCAAAAGTAAACTAAAGGAGTTAACTCATATGATTCATTCAGAACAACAAGTATTACTCGATCAAATGAAAGACGATTATCTCGTTCGGGCCCTCGGCTTTAATGGAGAGGTGCGTGCATTTGCAGCCCGTACGACAAAAACAGTATACGAAACACAACTTCGTCATCAAACGACACCGGTTGCCTCAGCGGCCCTCGGACGGACGATGACAATCGGTTCGATGATCGGAGCCATGCAAAAAGGTGCGGCACGCGTCACACTTAAAGTTGAAGGTGATGGTCCAATCGGGAAAATCATCGTCGACGCAGATACAGCAGGAGATGTCCGTGGATACGTATCTTACCCTCGTGTCGATGGTGGGACGTTCGTCAACGACCAAGGATTGACGAAGTTGAAAGTCGGCGAAGCGGTCGGAAAAGGAACGGTCTCGGTCATTAAAGACTTAGGCTTGAAAGATTATGTCGGTGGTTCTTCAGAGATTCAAACAGGTGAAATCAGTGAAGACTTCACATACTACTTCGCGACATCTGAACAAGTACCATCAGTCGTCGGAGCAGGTGTTCTCGTCTTACCAGAAGATGAATCGATTCTTGCTGCAGGTGGTGTCATCGTTCAGTTGCTGCCGAACGCTTCTGAAGAGACGGTACAAGCGCTTGAAAAAGCACTTCAGACGTTCCCGCCGGTATCTGTTTTGATCGGTGAAGAAAAAACGCCGGAAGAAATGCTGCAATTACTTCTCGGCGATAGCCTTGATGTCCTCGATACGAACCCAATTCAGTTCAATTGCACATGCAGTCGTGAACGAATGGAAAGCGCCATTATCGGTCTTGGAAAAGAAGAGATTCGCCAAATGATCGAAGAAGACGGCGGAGCCGAAGCAGTTTGCCATTTCTGTGGTGAAAAGTATCATTTCTCGGCTGAACAGTTGGAAACGATGAAAGAACAGGCACAATCGTAAGCAACGTTCCAAATTGCATATTTTCAATCCGATAGGGTATGATAACAATATCGGAATAGTCGGAATTATGAAGGAGGAAATGTAATGCGAATCGTAAACTCAGTGACAGACTTGATTGGTAAGACTCCGATTGTGAAATTGAACGGAATGACTGGACCAGAAGATGCCGATGTGTATCTCAAGCTTGAATATATGAACCCAGGGTCAAGTGTCAAAGACCGGATTGCTCTCGCCATGATCGAAGCGGCGGAAAAAGACGGAACCTTGAAGCCTGGTGATACCATCATCGAACCGACGAGCGGGAACACGGGAATCGGTTTGGCGATGGTCAGTGCCGCGAAAGGATATAAAGCCATTCTCGTCATGCCTGAGACGATGAGCATGGAGCGTCGTAACCTTCTTCGTGGATACGGGGCCGAGCTCATCTTGACGCCAGGGCCAGAAGGAATGGGTGGAGCGATTCGTCGTGCTACTGAAGAAGCTGAGAAAAACGGCTACTTCCTTCCGCAACAATTCAACAACGCAGCGAACCCGAACGTGCATGAAATGACGACGGGACCTGAAATTGTCGAGGCGTTCGAAGAGTCAGGACTTTCGGTAGATGCTCTCATCGCGGGAGTCGGTACAGGTGGTACGATTACCGGTGCAGGAAAAGTCGTGAAAGCGAAATATCCAGACGTGAAAATTTTGGCGGTTGAACCGGTTGATTCCCCAGTCTTGTCGGGTGGGAAGCCAGGACCTCATAAGATTCAAGGAATTGGTGCTGGTTTTGTCCCATCTATTCTGGATACTGAGATTTATGAGGGTGTCCTTCAAATCACGACAGACCAGGCGTTTGAATACGCGCGCCAAGCGGCACGCACGAACGGTGTCCTCGGTGGGATTTCTTCAGGGGCTGCCATTGCAGCGGCACTTGATACGGCGAAACGCCTCGGTAAAGGGAAAAACGTATTGGCGATTATCCCGTCAAACGGAGAACGTTACTTGAGCACACCGCTTTATCAATTTGATGAAGAATCAAACGAGAGTCGCGTATAACATTTCAGGCAGTAATCGAGAGACATTCTCTTTCGGTTGCTGCCTTTTCTTGTGTACAATAAAAGGCATGAATGAATAGACGGAGGAATGACAAGTGAGATCGACAGCGTTCAGAACGAAGCGGATGACGAAAGAAAAGGTGTATGAGGCATACATGACGTTGACAGCAGACCAGCCGTACCACGCATGGCTAGAAAGTGGAAGGGCAGGACGGTATACGATTGCGGGAATCGAACCGTTCGGTCGCTTCCACGTAAAAGACGGTGTCGGTCTCTTACAAATAGGGGAAACGACTGAAACGATGTATGGGAAACCGCTCGAGATGGTTAGTGAAGTGCGGAAACGATTTGAAGCTGAGCGTCCGGAAGAGGCACCTCCCTTCTTCGGTGGCATGATTGGTTATGTCAGCTATGACGTTTCTCGAACGATTGAGCGACTCCCTAGCCAGGCAGAAGATGATTTAGCGACGCCGGACGTCTCATTTCTGTTGTTTGATGAAGTGGCTGTGTTCGACGAAGAGAGTTCGACGCTCTATTTGATGGTCACAGCAGAAGGCAATGCCGAACGTAAAGCGGATCGCTTGGCAGCCATGTGGAACGTCGAATCACACTACGCATTCAAGCCGACTGAACAATTGCCTGTCGAGCGTTCGCGCTCCATGTCTCAGGACGAATTTGTGGAGGCGGTCAAACGAATTCAGTCTTATATCGTGGAAGGCGACGTGTTCCAAGTGAATTTGAGCGTTCGTCAATCCGAACCGTTACGCGCCGACCCGCGTCGTGTTTACGATACGCTTCGTCAAATGAATCCATCCCCTTACATGGGATACTTTGTGGATGACGCACTGACAATGGTCTCCGCTTCACCAGAACTATTGCTTGAAAAACATGGGTCTGACATTTCAACGCGACCGATTGCGGGTACGCGTCCACGTGGAAAAGACGATGTTGAGGACTTGGAATTGGCGAACACGCTACTTGAAAATGAGAAGGAGCGAGCGGAACACGTCATGCTCGTCGACTTGGAACGGAACGACCTCGGGAAAGTCGCAGCATACGGTAGTGTTCATGTGGACGAATTGATGGTGATTGAAAAGTATTCACATGTTCAGCATATCGTCTCGAACGTACGGGGTACGATTCGTGATGAAGTATCAGGAGCGGAGGCGCTAGCCGCGATGTTCCCTGGTGGTACGATTACCGGTGCACCGAAAATTCGAACGATGGAAATTATCGAGGAACTTGAACCAGTTCGCCGGGGATTATACACCGGGTCATATGGATGGTTAAGTTGGGACGATGATCTCGTCTTCAACATCACCATTCGAACGATGGTCGTGAAAGATGGGATTGCATACGTTCAAGCGGGAGCGGGCATCGTCATCGATTCGGATCCGGTCTCAGAATATGAAGAATCTCTGTCCAAAGCGAAGGCGCTA
Organism: Exiguobacterium sp. s189; assembly: GCF_018617615.1. Classification (NCBI taxonomy): domain Bacteria; kingdom Bacillati; phylum Bacillota; class Bacilli; order Caryophanales; genus Exiguobacterium; species Exiguobacterium sp. s189. The sequence continues at coordinate 37,766 of NZ_JACSKM010000016.1, forward strand.
TGGGCGGCGAAGCAAATGACGGAGGAGACGACATGATTGTACTAATCGACAACTATGACTCATTCACATACAACTTAGTGCAGTATTTTGGAGAACTCGGTGAAGAACTGGTCGTTTATCGAAACGACGAAGTGACGATTCAAGATATTGAGAAACTTGCTCCGAGCTACCTGGTCATTTCCCCTGGACCGTGTACACCGAACGAAGCCGGGATTAGTGTCGAGGCGATTCAAGCGTTCGCAGGGCGTATTCCAATTTTAGGTGTGTGTCTCGGTCATCAAGCGATTGCGCAAGCGTTCGGAGGAGACGTCGTTCATGCGGAGCGGCTGATGCATGGGAAGACGTCAAAGATTCAACATGACGGGAAGTCGATTTTCAAAGATATTCCTCAACAGACGATCGTGACCCGTTATCACTCGTTATCTGTGGAGCGTTCTACCTTACCGGAATGTTTGATGGTCACAGCAGAAACAGAAACGAAGGAAATCATGGCACTCCGGCATCGAACACTCCCGATTGAAGGAGTTCAATATCACCCTGAAGCGATTTTGACCGAGCATGGAAAAGAGATGATTCGAAACTTTATCGAGGAGTACCGCCATGTGGTATTGGCATAACGGGGATCTTGTTGAGCGAGAGGATGCATTAATTCCCGTCGAGGATCATGGATTCTTATATGGGATGGGTCTATTCGAGACGTTTCGAACGTATGATTTTATTCCGTTCTTGTTCGATGCGCATTGGGAACGATTGATGAAGAGTCTAGATGAACTGTGGATCGATTTTCCGTACACGAAGGAAGAAATTGAGACGGCGATTCAGCAGCTGTGTCGTCAAAATGAAGCTCCTGACCTGTATATCCGATTGAACGTATCGGCAGGAGTCGCGCCGCTCGGTCTGTATGCCGGACGATATGAAAAACCGAACGTCACGTTGATTGCCAAACCGCTCTCCTCGGAAGTTGTGCCACAGGAGAAACGAGTCGAACCAATCCCTTTCCCGAGAAGTCGTCCTGAAGCGGCTTTTCGATTAAAGTCGCATCATTACATGAACAATATCCTCGGAAAACGCACCTTGCAAGACCAGGATGCTGAAGGATTGTTTGCGGACGAACAGGGCTACGTGGTGGAAGGACTCGTGTCGAACATCTTTTGGATCGGGTCTGATGATGTGTTGTATACGACACCACTTTCGAGTGGAGCACTCGCGGGCGTGACGCGACAGTGGGTGATCGATTGCTTTCCTGTAGTGGAGCAAGCGGTGACATTTGATAAATTAACCGCAGCGAAAGAGATTTGGATGACGAACTCGATTCAGCAAGTCGCTCCGGTGACGCATTATAGAAATCTGAGATACCCCGGGAAAGACGGAGAACGATTTAACGAAGTGTGGGCGGAGCTCGTTCGTTCACTTGGATAGGAGGCTGAAACATGACAAAGATCATGGGTATTTTAAACGTGACCCCGGACTCGTTTTCAGACGGAGGACGATATACAGCGGTCGAAGAAGCCGTACGTCACGCAAAGCAACTCGTACGAGAAGGTGCGGATGCGATTGATGTCGGTGGTGAATCGACGCGACCTGGAGCGACGCTTGTTTCTGCAGAAGAAGAAATTGAACGTGTCGTCCCGATCATCGAACGATTGGTACAAGAAATAGATTTGCCTATCTCGATTGATACGTATAAACCTGCTGTTGCGAGAGCGGCATTAGAAGCGGGTGCGACAATCATCAATGACGTGTGGGGCTCGAAGTGGGGAGATCAGTCGATGGCGCGTGTCGCCTTTGAATATGGCGTCCCCATCATTTTGATGCATAACCGAGAGAATCGAGACTACCATCATTTTATTGAGGATGTGGTGAGTGATTTGCAGGAATCGATTGAGATTGCTCATGCAGCGGGTGTGAAAGATGAGTATATCTGGCTAGACCCAGGAATCGGGTTCGCAAAAGACGTGGCGCAAAATCTAGAGCTCATGAATCACCTCGATGTGATCACGCGACTTGGCTATCCGGTGTTACTGGGTACGTCCCGTAAATCGTTTATCGGCCAAACGCTCGATTTACCAACCGAAGAACGCGTGGAAGGGACAATTGCGACGACGTGTTTAGGCATCATGAAAGGGTGCGATTGGGTACGCGTCCATGACGTGAAAGAGAATATGCGTGCAGCGAAGATGATGGATGCGATGATGAGGGGGAACGGACATGGATAAGATTTTTGTGAACGGTATGCGCTTCTATGGATACCATGGTGTATTTGAAGAAGAGAACCGTCTCGGTCAACGGTTTCACGTGGATTTAATGTGTGAATTGGACCTTGCACCTGCTGGGAAGTCAGATGATTTACAGGATGGAGTCAGCTACGCGGGATTATATCAAGTCACAGAAGACATTGTAACAGGAGAACCGGTCAATTTACTCGAAACACTCGGAGAACGAATCACGACGGCCATTTTGGCACATCATGATTTGATTCAAAGCGTGACAGTAAAAGTAATCAAGCCGGACCCACCAATCCCAGGACATTACGACTCGGTGGCGATCGAGATGACAAGGAGACGCACGTCATGATTTATATCGCATTAGGAGCAAACATCGGGGAGCGGGCCGCACAATTGTCTGACGCGATTGATGAAATGGGAAAAATGGGTGTTACGGTCACGAAACAATCATCGGTTTATGAGACCGCCCCTGTCGGTTATACCGATCAACCATCATTTTATAATATGGTGGTCGAAGTGGAGACGCATCAATCTGTAACGGACTTATTAGACACCCTTCAACAAATTGAACGGCAGTTAGGTCGAGAGCGTCTCTTTAAGAACGGTCCGCGCACCATCGACCTTGACATCCTCTATTATAATGGGGAAGATATACAATCAGAACACTTGACGGTACCACATCCGCGGATGCAGGAACGTGCGTTTGTGCTCGCTCCGTTAGCTGAGATTGCGCCAGAACTCATCGTCCGAGGACGAACGGTCGCATCATGGCTAGCAGATTTACCGATGGCAGACCGCCAAGATGTCGTTCGGTTACAGTTGCTAACGAATTTGGTGAAATGAAGGATGTGTTGTCTTGACAGGCTTTAAGATTGGAAATATAGATATTAAAAACCGTGCAGTCCTTGCACCGATGGCTGGCGTGACCAACCCGGCATTCCGATTGATTGCAAAAGAATTCGGGGCGGGACTCGTCTGTGCTGAAATGGTCAGTGATAAAGGGATTTTGCTGGAGAACGCGCGGACGATGCGCATGCTATATGTCGATGAACGAGAAAAACCGCTCAGCTTGCAAATTTTTGGTGGTTCTAAAGATACACTCGTCAAAGCGGCGCAGTACGTCGATCAAAATACGAATGCCGACATCATTGATATCAACATGGGTTGTCCTGTGCCGAAAGTAACGAAATGTGACGCAGGTGCAAAGTGGTTACTTGATCCGGATAAAGTGTATGAGATGGTCAATGCCGTCACGAATGTGGTCGAAAAACCGGTCACGGTGAAAATGCGCCTTGGTTGGGACGATGATCACATCTTTATTTTGGACAATGTCAAAGCGGCTCAGACAGGTGGAGCGGCAGCCATTGCCATTCATGGACGTACGCGAGCCCAACAATATGAAGGAACTGCGAACTGGGATTGGATTGGTGAAGCGAAGAAAGTCGCGACCGTACCGATTATCGGGAACGGGGACATTGCCACACCACAAGACGCGAAGCGTGTCATTGACCAATATGGCGTGGATGCCGTCATGATCGGGCGCGCTGCACTTGGAAACCCGTGGATGCTCTATCAGACGGTTCAGTACCTCGAAACAGGAGAACTTCCGCCAGAACCAGCAGCTCGTGAAAAAATTGATATTTGCATGTTGCACCTCGACCGATTGAGTGCAATTAAAGGTGAGCTGACGGCCGTTCGTGAAATGCGACAACATGCGGCTTGGTATTTAAAAGGATTAAAGGGCAGTGGTCCGATTCGCAAACAAATCAATGAGACGGAATCGCGTGAGGCTTTCGCAGCGGTCCTGTATGGATTTGTGGATCAACTCGAGCGACAACTGTCAGAAGTGTGAACTAGAGAAAAGAACTAATTTATGGTAAGCTTGTTTGGCGAAAAAGTGCACCACAACGAATGAACGGCTTCGGCTGTGCTGTTGGCCATCGGGTCGACAGTTTTTTGTTAGGGATAAACCCAATATGGATAGAGGAGTGAATGGAATAGTGAGCCACGAGTTAGAAATGAATGATCAAATGCAGGTTCGTTTTGAGAAGATGACCGATATGCGCGAGCGCGGTCTCGACCCGTTCGGTCAACGCTTTGATCGTTCTGCGCACGCAGGTGAATTACATGAGCAGTATGAATCAATTGAAAAAGAGGCTTTAGCAGAGCAGGACGTAGAAGTCACGCTAGCTGGTCGCATCATGACGAAACGCGGGAAAGGGAAAGTGTTTTTTGCCCACATTCAAGATGTGACAGGTCAGATTCAAATTTACGTTCGTAAAAACGATGTCGGGGATGAGCCGTTTGACTTATTCAAATCATCAGACCTCGGTGATATCGTTGGTGTCAAAGGGAAGCTCTTTAAAACAAATGTAGGTGAACTCTCGATTCATGTGGAAGAGTTTGAGCTCTTGACGAAGGCGCTTCGCCCGCTTCCGGACAAATATCATGGATTGAAAGATGTGGAACAGCGCTATCGCCAACGTTATCTTGATTTGATCACAAACCAAGATTCACGCCAGACATTCATTTTGCGTAGCCGCATCATTTCTGAGATTCGCAACTTCTTAAATCAAAAAGGATATTTAGAAGTGGAAACACCGATGTTACACACGATTGCGGGTGGAGCAGCGGCGCGTCCGTTCTTAACGCATCATAATGCGTTGGATATGGAACTTTATATGCGTATTGCCATCGAACTTCACTTGAAACGCTTGATTGTTGGTGGACTCGAGCGCGTTTATGAAATCGGACGTGTGTTCCGTAACGAAGGAATCTCGACACGCCACAACCCTGAATTCACAATGATTGAATTGTATGAGGCGTATGCGGATTACAACGACATCATGGATTTGACGGAAGAATTGGTTGCGCACGTAGCGAAAGAAGTACTCGGTACAACAGATGTGCAATATGGTGAAGATACAATTCACCTTGGCATCGGTTGGAAACGTGCACACATGGTCGACCTTGTTAAAGAAGAGACAGGTGTAGACTTCTGGCAACAAATGTCCGACGAAGAAGCACGTGCCCTTGCGAAAGAGCATGGTGTGGAAGTTCAGGACCATATGACGTTCGGTCATATCGTCAACGAGTTCTTTGAGCAAAAGGTCGAAGAGACATTGCTTCAACCAACATTCGTGACAGGACACCCAGTTGAAGTGTCGCCGTTAGCGAAGAAAAACGAAACGGATCCACGCTTCACAGATCGTTTTGAATTGTTCATCGTTCGTCGTGAACACGCGAATGCCTTCACGGAGTTGAACGATCCAATCGATCAACGTGAGCGTTTCGAAGCACAATTGCTTGAAAAAGAAGCAGGTAACGACGAGGCGCATGAACTCGATAACGATTTCCTTGAGGCACTTGAGTACGGTATGCCACCAACTGGTGGACTTGGAATCGGGATTGACCGTCTTGTCATGTTATTGACGAACGCCCCATCAATCCGCGACGTACTTCTTTTCCCTACAATGCGTCATCAACAGTAAACAATAGTAGAGAAGCCGGTTTGTACATAAGTGCAACCCAGCTTCTCTTTTTTTATTTTTCCGTATGAGCACTTGGAAACAAGCCGTTGAATAAAGGGTAAACTCTAACGAAAAAACTTTTTTGAAAAAACTTTATAAAAAACCCTTGCGTTAATGAAAGGTGTGCGGTAAAGTAATAAACGTTGCCGCTGATGGCAGCGGAAGGAAATAAAAAAAGTGGTTGACAACTGTGTCGATGACTTGTATTATTTTAAGAGTCGCAAAGAGCGACAGACGAACTTTGAAAACTGAACGATGAGGCAAAAATAAGTTTTACAATTTTTGAATGAAGCGCAAGTTTCGTCAATTTAAGAGCTATATCAAATTCTTTGGAGAGTTTGATCCTGGCTCAGGACGAACGCTGGCGGCGTGCCTAATACATGCAAGTCGAGCGCAGGAAACCGTCTGAACCCTTCGGGGGGACGACGGCGGAATGAGCGGCGGACGGGTGAGTAACACGTAAAGAACCTGCCCATAGGTCTGGGATAACCACGAGAAATCGGGGCTAATACCGGATGTGTCATCGGACCGCATGGTCCGCTGATGAAAGGCGCTCCGGCGTCGCCCATGGATGGCTTTGCGGTGCATTAGCTAGTTGGTGGGGTAATGGCCCACCAAGGCGACGATGCATAGCCGACCTGAGAGGGTGATCGGCCACACTGGGACTGAGACACGGCCCAGACTCCTACGGGAGGCA
>NZ_JACSKM010000017.1:0-37710 GCF_018617615.1 Exiguobacterium sp. s189
CTTATGTCGGGCAGAACGCCTCAAGCTCGTTGAACATAAAAAAAGACGAACCAAATCGCCATATGCGATTTGGTTCGTCAACAGCCTGAACCTTCCTTTGAAAAAAGGAAGGTTTTTTTAATGAATATGCGAATTTATGGTGAAAGTTTTAAAAGAATCGGGAACAGGAAGACAGGGAGGGGTGTGCTTATGGAGCGGGAAGAAAAGAAGAGTAAGAGTTGGTGGAAGCGTTTGACACAGCAAAAAGAGGTGGATCCTGTTCGAGAAATCGACATCTCGTTACCTGAATTACGTCATGCGATTCACGAGTATGAACAGACGTTGCCAAAGGGCGTAAATCGAACCGTCCTACTAGATGACACACAAGAGATTGACACCAAACGATTGAAGCATCATTTGTCCGGAATCCCGAAACAGCGTTTCTATATGTCGAAAGAGACGTTTCATATCGTTCCGGAAGAAGAGCGTGATGTCATCTATGAGATGGACCAAGTACAGCGTGCCTTAGACTTGTACATGGACCAAGAGAAAAAATTGCCATTGCGGAAATTTGAAAATGCACTGCAACTAGATTTGACAAGACTTCGAGAGGGAGGTTACTTAAAGACACTTCCAAAAAGACCTTATTATGTGGTGGATGAGACGTTAATTGTCTCACTTGAACCGAAAGAAACAACTTCTTGACAAGACACCTATCTATTTTTCAGTAAATGACACATTTATGGACAGTTGGGGTTGAGACTTGTTTAAAAAGTATGTTAGGGTGGAAAACGTATATGAAAATAGAAAATTAAATAGGAGTGATTTTATGGAACGGAAAAGCCGTGTGACGCCTGTGTTTGTCATATCTGCAATCATAACTGGCTTATTCACAATCTGGGGATTATTTCCCGAAAGCATTTTAGGAAATGCTAGCCTATTAAATGTAACGAGCACGTTACAAGGGTGGCTTTCAAACGGGATGGGTTGGTTCTACCTGTTAAGTGCGACCGGATTTTTACTCGTCGCTATCTTTTTAATCTTTTCTCGCTATGGATCGATTCGTCTCGGTAAAGATACGGACCGACCTGAATTCAGTTACTTGTCATGGTTCGCCATGTTGTTCAGTGCCGGAATGGGGATTGGACTCATCTTCTGGGGAGCAGCAGAGCCGTTGCTTCATTTTCATTCACCGCCATTCTCTTCTTTGACATCTGAAGGAGACGCGCGTACTGCGATGCGTTATGCATTCTTCCACTGGGGCTTTCACCCATGGGCAATTTATGCCATGATCGCACTCGCCATCGCTTATTCAACGTTTAGAAAAGGACGCCCTGCGACGATTGGGGAGACAATCGGTTCGCTCGTCCACAACCGCTACGAACAACCTGTGAAACAAACGGTCGATATTCTTGCGGTCATTGCGACGGCATTTGGGGTAGCGACTTCACTCGGTTTTGGTGCTCAACAGATTGCCGGTGGCCTTCATTATCTCATCCCTGGGGTACCGAACGCCTTCGTGACACAGTTGATCATCATCGCCGTCGTAACGGTACTTTACATGATCAGTGCTTCAACGGGTCTTGATAAAGGGATTCGAATTTTAAGTAACACGAACATTTTCTTGGCAATCGTCTTACTTGTCGCGACCATGTTCGCCGGACCGACTGCATTCATCTTCGACTTGTTCACACAAACGGTAGGAACGTACTTGCAACAACTTCCTGGTATGAGTTTCCGTACGGCCGCATTCGAGCCGGTTGAACGTGAGTGGATCAACGGCTGGACGATTTTCTATTGGGCTTGGTGGATCTCGTGGTCACCATTCGTCGGAACGTTCATCGCCCGCGTATCGAAAGGCCGCACGATTCGTGAATTTATTATCGGGATTTTACTTGTCCCTACATCGTTCGGACTCTTATGGTTCTCCGTATTCGGTGGCTCAGCTATCTGGGCTGACTTGTTCGGTGGATACGACTTGATTGGACAAGTGAACGAAATCGGTACAGAAGTCGGGCTGTTCGCGTTATTCGATACGTTTGGTGGTTTTGGGACAGTACTCAGTATTGTCGCAATCTTCCTCATCTCGACATTCTTTATCACGTCTGCTGACTCAGCGACATATGTACTCGGTATGCTCACTTCAAACGGGAAGCTTGTCCCGCCAATGGGAATTAAAATGACATGGGGTGTGATCCAATCATCTATCGCTGCCGTGCTTCTTTACGCTGGTGGTTTGGATGCCCTGCAAGCTGTTGCGATTCTCGCAGCTTTCCCATTCATCTTCGTTCTTGTCTTTATGATCATCGCCTTGTTCAGAGACTTGGCTGATGAGCCGGATGAACGAGATAAATGGCTTGAATCACAGATGAAAGATGACGATAAACTAGGATAATCTGAAAGGGTCTCGTTCGAGGCCCTTTTTTCAGTTAAAAATATTTTGCTTGTCCTCTTAGCTAGTGTAGGATAGTAAGTGAAGAAACGAGGAGGATAGGCTATGAAACAACAGATAAAAAAACGGTTGAGCTGGGTCATTTTGGCCGGCATCCTCATTGTCGGGGCATTACTCGCTTATAATTTTTACGTACTCATGAATCTGAATGGTGAAGAGGGAGAACAGGTTGAACCGTTCTACTCAAATGTCGTGATTGGGTATCAAGAGCGTAAACTTCCGAAAGAAGGGGAAACACTCGAAGAACGAGAGTACCTTGTCACGTATGATGAAGACGGACATTTTGTCTCAGAAGTCGTCATGGGACCAAACGTGGGTGCAAAAGCAGAGTGGGACGGAGAAACGTATTTGGAGTTTAATCCGGACGGAGAAGAGGTTCTTCGACAAGAAACCAATTCCGGAGCAGTCGCACCGCATCCATTCCTATCCCGCGCCACGAATGAACAGATTCGTAAATGGCTAGACGATGGCACACTCGGGTCAAGTGAGGGCGAGACAGATTTAGTCGGTCGAACAGCGCAAGCTTATGTGAAGTCTGAAGCGGCTGAAACGGTTCCTGAAGAATGGGTTCAAAACTATCCATCTATTTTTAGTGAAGAAGATAATAAAGAGACAGTCACATATTATGTCGATGCGAATGAACGGATTTTGCTTGCGGCAGAATCGCGGAATAACGGAAAGTTGTTCCATTCGATTCGAATGACATCTTTTGAATCAAGATAATCCGATGGGGAGCAGACAACATGTCGGCTCCCTTGTCGTCTGAAAGGGAGAACAGAATGAAACAAATTCAAGTTGAACAAGTTCAAACGGATTTGACGAACTGGGAAGCTGGAGAAAAGATTAATGAGGCGGCGCTTTTATCTTATGCGCACTGGTCACGTGCGACTGGGCATGAAGAAGAATTGATTCGTTCATTGACATTGCTTGCTACACATCGACTCGAGCAGAAGGAGTCGATGGACCCGTTATTGAACCGCTGGGTGAAAGAATTAGAGTCGATGAATGCGTTACCTCCGGAATTACGTCTGTTTCAATTGAACGAGCAATTGCGTCGTTCAAAACAAGCGCTTCAAATCGATTGGCCGACACTTCGCGAAGCAGATTACGCCTCAATGAAGGTACAAATTTTGACGGAATATGAGTCAAAAACATCTGCACTACTTGACCAACTCGACCGACTTCACGATGAAGTGGAGGCGGCCAAGTCTGATTTGCGGGACTCAGAATGGCGGGGGCAACTCGAGAAGATATTCGAGGCAATTATCGAGGCGATGCAGGAAGTCGCATCGTTAGAGGATGATACGGCATCTTTACTCGCATCGATGCAAGGGAACTACTTCAGTCGAGAAGCGTTTCGTCGCTTCGGTGAACGCGTTGTGCTCGTCAAAGAGCGACTCGATGCAATCTGTCAGTTGCTACCGGAACGTAAAACGGAGACACGTTCGAGCGCCATCGAATCACTTGAGGAAATGATTGGTCTAGATGACATCAAAGACCGTGTGAAAGCATGGTATCGCTTCCTGCTCTTCCAGAAAGAACGAGAAAAAGCAGGGTTTTCATCGAAGCACCAACCCTCTCTTCATCTTGTGTTTACGGGTAATCCAGGTACCGGGAAAACGACGCTGGCTCGACTCATGGCAGAGATTTATTTTGAACTCGGTTTGCTCAGTCGTCCTGATCTCGTTGAGGCAGATCGCTCAAGTCTAGTCGGGGCGTACGTCGGGCAGACGGAAGAACAAGTGATGAACAAAGTGAAAGAAGCAGAAGGTGGCGTCCTGTTCATAGATGAGGCATATGCACTAAAACGTCAAGATGCGAGTGGCAGTGACTATGGGCAAGCTGCAATCGACACGCTCGTCGCAGCGATGACGAGCGGCGAATATGCCGGGAAGTTTGTCGTCATCCTGGCCGGTTATCCTGAAGAGATGCGTCATTTTCTACTTGCAAACCCTGGTTTACGCTCACGATTCCCCGAATCGAATCACTACGAGTTGCTAAACTATCGGGATGAGGAATTAGTCGCAATCGGTGAAAAAGTGGCACAGGAAAATAATTATGTGTTGACGGAGGAAGCAAAACGGTCACTTCTGACACGGATTGACCGTGAACGAGTCGATTCGACGTTCGGGAATGCGCGAACGGTTCATAACATCTTACTCGATGCGATGTTTAAAAAAGGATCTCGTTTCGGTGCAGATGCCCCTCTAGACGAGATGGCGCTTTTGACCGAAGAAGACTTTGATCAACCCGAAGAAGATTCGAGTCCAACATCGTTGGACGACCTTGTCGGAATGGAAGATGCCAAAGCTCAATTGGCAGAGATTGAAGCACTCGTGAACATCCAAAAGAGACGAAAAGCGCTCGGTCTGAAGACGGCACCCGTCCAACTTCATATGACACTCACGGGGAATAGTGGAACGGGTAAGACAACTTTTGCATATCTGTATGCTCAAATGCTGAAGCGTACAGGCTATTTGAAGCGTGGACATGTCAACGTTGTCAGTCGAGCGGATTTGGTCAGTGGCTATGTGGGACAGACCGCACAAAAAACGAAAGCGGCGATTCGTGATGCACTCGGTGGCGTATTACTCATTGACGAGGCATACAGCCTGAATGGAGGAGCGAATGACTACGGTCGAGAGGCAATCGATACACTTGTCGATGAAATGCCGAAACATGGCGAAAACCTTGTTGTCGTCCTTGCGGGGTATGAAGGTCCGATGCGGCGATTGATTGAATCGAATCCTGGACTAAGCAGTCGCATGAAACGTACGATTCATTTTGAAGATTATTCGCAAGAACAACTAGTCGAGATTGCTGTGAACTATGCGAACCAATTTGGATACGAGCTGGACGAACAAGCGATTGAAGCGTTATCGATTCGATTAAGTGAAATCAATAACGCGAATGCACGGACTGCCTTGTCTGTGATTGATGAGTCAATCGCTCGTCAATCGTATCGACTCATGTCAGAGGAAGAGAACGAGACATCACTCCAACAATTATTAGTAGTAGATATTAAGAGTAAACTATAATACACTAGTAGTAGGAAAGAAGGATGATTCAATGCATACGATTCAAATCCCAGTTAGATATCAAGAAACGGACATGATGGGAATCGTCTATCATGCCAACTATTTAGTTTATCTAGAGATTGCTCGCACCGAACTGTTACGTCAGCTCGGCGTTGAATACAAAGACATGGAAGAAGCAGGATTCGTTTCGCCGGTGACGAACGTATCGATGGATTACAAGCGAAGCGTAACGTTTGGCGATACGGTTCATGTGCGCGTATGGGTCGACCAATACTCAAAAATCAGAACGATTTATGGGTATGAGTTGACGAACCAAGATGGTGAGCTAGTAGGGACAGCCAAGACGACTCATGTAGTCGTCAAGCGAGGAGATTTCAAACCGATTCGCCTCGATCGAGAGTTCCCGAAATGGCATAATATGTACATGAACGTCATGAATCCTGTCTAAGAATCTTCTGTCTTCGTACCGTCAGTATGGTATCATATCTTGACGGTACTTTTTGTTATCTAGAAAGGGGAAAATCGCATGCGTTATCCATCAGTCTTGATGGTTTGCGGCGCCTTGACGTTCATGTTAGCCGGTTGTACGACAAACGAGCAAGTTGAACCGAAAGAACCAACGACACAGTCATCGACAGTAAATCAACCACAAACAGAATCAAATGAATCGGAATCCCTTCAAGAGGACAGTTCGACTGTTAATGAAGGAATAGATGAATACATGCCACCTGTGCACCAAAGGTCGCAATTTGCTGAATTCCGTAATCATACAAGTACGTCAGGGTTCGCCGAAGACATTGAAATCGATGGGATAGCCAATCTAGAACTAGATACGTTAATTTTAGTGAACAAAGAGATTGCCCTTCCAATAGACTATGAACCGTCAGATCTTGTTCGGGCAAACATAGATTTCGTTGATTCTGCAACCGAGGAAAGACAATTGTTGAGAGAGGAAGCAGCTCGTGCCATTGAAGGGTTGATGTTAGGCGCAAAAGTAGATGGGGTTGATTTAAAAGGTACAAGTGCTTATCGCTCTTATGCCTACCAAGTCAATCTTTTCAATGCATATGTAGAACGGGATGGTAAGGAACAAGCGATGAAATATTCTGCTCCACCCGGACACTCTGAACATCAGACAGGTCTTGCAATCGACGTTTCGAGTGCTTCAGTCAATTATCAACTCACACAAAGCCTTGGTGAAAAGGTTGAAGGGAAATGGCTCGCAGAACATGCTCACGAGTATGGCTTTATCATTCGCTATCAAAAAGCGTTTGAAAAAGAGACGGGCTATATGTATGAACCGTGGCACTTACGTTATATCGGTACTGAGCATGCAAAAGCGGTACACACATTGAATCAGCCATATGACCGATATATTGAGAAATATATGAAGTAAGGGGAATTGCGATGCCATATGTGACAGAAATCATGATTATCATTTTAAGTTATTTACTTGGTGCAATCCCATTTGCGCTCATCATCGGCAAGCTCGGCTATCGAGTAGATGTTCGCGAACATGGGAGTGGTAACTTAGGTACGACGAATACGTTTCGAGTTCTTGGGAAAAAAGCGGGAATTCTTGTTTTACTTGGTGACATGGGGAAGGGACTAGTCGCAGCTCTGTTACCACTCTTATTCGGAAGTGAGATGAGTCTGCTGCTTGCCGGAATTCCCGCAGTCATTGGCCATTCTTATCCGATCTTTGCGAAGTTTAAAGGTGGAAAATCGGTCGCGACGAGCGGCGGCGTACTTCTAGCAGCGTTTCCGTGGTTCTTCTTTGTCGTCGTTGGTACGTTTATTGTGACACTTCTCATTTCACGAATGGTATCCCTCTCCTCGATGGCTGCCGCTGCAGTAGGTCTCGTGACGGCAACGACGTACAGTGTGTTGACAAAAGATTGGTTACCTCTGATTGTCATCGTTCCGCTCGCCTTGTTTATCATCATTAAACATCGTACGAATTGGCAACGAATACGAGCCGGGAAAGAACCAAAAGTACCACTTTTTCGAAACAAGCATAAATCTTAATTTCTTTCAGGTGCGTCCAATCAAGACGCATCTTTTTTGTGCATTGTTGTTGATTTACATAAAAAAGAAACAAAATCATGTTGGATTTGCTCGTTCTTTACTTTCAATTTACGTTAAATTTACATGCGTTCGTTACACTAGAAAAGGAAAGATTTTAGTGGAGGAGGCAGGGGTGTGTCTTTAATCGGTGAAGAACGTAAACAAAAAATTGTCGAGTGGATCGAACGAGAAGGTAAAGTGAAGACGAGCGAATTGATTGAACGATTGAATGTATCAGGGGAATCGATTCGACGTTATCTAGAAGAACTAGAGAAAGAACATCGGATCAAGCGTGTTTATGGGGGTGCGGTTCTTCATCAGAGCATGTCTTTTCAGCCGATTGTCATTGCAAACATGGATGGCATCCGCCGTATCGCGTATACGGCATTTCAATTGATTCCAGACGATACGTTACTCTATATCGGTCATGGGGTTGCAGCCGAACAAGTAGCATCTCGTTTACGAGGACGAAACGTGACGGTGGTCACGCCATCTTTAACGGTCGCCAAAGCCTTGTTTGAACAACGGGCGAAAGGTGTGCTTGGTGGCGAGATCCAGTTGTTAGGTGGTACAATCGATCCGAAACATCTCGTGACGACAGGCGAACAAGTTCTCACACAACTCCAAACCTATATGTTCGACCTTGCCATCTTATCTGTTGAAGGGGTCGATTCAACCCTTGGTTTGACGTGCGATGCTTTCGGACTCGCTAGTATCACACAATCGGTGATGTCGCAAAGTCGCGAGACATTCTTATTAACCGACCATACCCAGTTGAACCAACAAAAAAGATATCGGGTGTGCGACTTTTCAAAGGTGACGGCAATCATCTCAGATTTTCCGGAACCACAAGAATTTAAAGGCGTCTTAGCCGAACATGGTGTGGACTGGAAGTTCGCGCCGTAAAAGGAGCGATTGTATGAAAATAGAAGTGATTGTCACAACGTTATCTGAAGCAATCGAGGCGGAGCAACTCGGGGCAGATCGACTCGAGCTGATTGCAGATATGGAGAATGGCGGGATCACGCCAAGTTTCGGGACGATTCGGAATGTAATCGAGCACGTATCCATCCCGGTACATGTCATGATTCGACCTCATACACGTTCATTCCATTTCAACGAAGATGATGTGGAAACAATGCTTGCAGACATTGGTCTATGCCGTGAACTCGGGGTGAATGGAATCGTCTTTGGTGCATTGACAAAAGACGGGGCAATCGATGAGCGGATTTTAGGAGAAGTCATCAAACATAAAGGTGAGATGGCACTAACCTTCCATCGTGCCTTCGACGCATCGCGTGATGTATTTGAATCGCTGGATGTCTTAAATGATTTCCCAGAAATCGATATCTTACTGACATCTGGTGGTGCGAACACTGCATTAGAAGGTATCGAAACATTGATCCGACTGAACGAGCAAGCAGAGATGACTATATTGCCTGGAGCCGGCATCACGACAGAAACATTGCCATCCTTACGGGAACGACTCAACGTCGACATGGTACACGTCGGGAATGGCGTACGAACAAACGGACAGTTGGATGGGGCTAAATTCAAACAACTTCGTGGATGAGTCAAAGCGGAAAACAGTCGAAAGACTGTTTTTTTGCTATAATGAAAGAAAATACAAAGTGTAGGTGAACTCATGCAATCTTCCGTTTACAAACAATATGCGCTTCGAATGCTCTCAGGAAAATGGGGCATATCATTACTCGTCGTTTTGACTGTCATGGTCATTCAGGCGATGATCACATCACGTCTAGACCTATCAACGAATGACCCTGAAGTTCTCATGACTTCTGTGGCACTTTTGTACGGAGCGACAGTCCTTCTCGCGCCAATCGAGCTCGGGAAGAATTGGGTGTTTCTTCAGGTCGCTAAAGATGAGAAGCCTAAGTTCGGCTTATTGATTGAAGCGTTCGGCTCGCTGAGAGAGTATTCACGAGCGGTGATTTATTACGCAGTGTTTTATTTAGGGCTGAACGTGTTGATGTTATTCCTAATTGTGCCTGGCGTCTGGTTTTATTTGACGTATCGCATCACACCGTTCATCATGCGGGACGAACCAGATTTATCAGCATTCCAAGCCATGCGAAAGAGTCGCCTAATGATGAAAGGGCATAAACAGACGATGTTAAAGCTATTCGCAAGTTTTATCGGATGGTACGCGCTCGTCCTTCTTACTGGGGGACTCGCTTACATCTTTGTCACGCCCTACTTACAGACGGCGATTTCAGGTCTCTATCTAGAAATGAAAGCGTCATATCTCGCAAAACAACCGGTCGGGTAATCCGACCGGTTGTTTACGTTCAATGCTGATCTGTCTTTTTCGGGTTAGGGGCGTCTTCAAAATCTTGTTTTTCTTGTTTAGACGCATCCGCATGCCACTTTTTCGCTTGTTCAGTGGCAATCGGTATCGCTTTCGTCTCAGAGTAGCCTTGTGCGAGCAATGCGTTCGCAATATCAATGGCTTTCTTTTTTACAAGTGGATCGAAGTTTTTCAGTGATTCAGGATAGTCTTTCATGTTCCATGGCACGAAAATCGCCTCCTTCACTCCTACTAATTCCACAAACGGCATGATTCAAACGTCTTGATGAAGGTAATACTCGATGAGCGCTTGTGTTCCGTTCTCCCCGTATCCATTTTCTTCGAGAATCGAATAGAGTCGATGAGCGAGTTCGAGTCCAGGTAATTTCACTTGAAGTTCGTTTGCACTCTCGATGGCGAGTGTCATATCCTTAATAAAATGTTTGATGAAGAAACCTGGAGCATAATCTTCAACAATCATCCGTGGAACCAAGTTTTCAAGCGTCCAGCTACCGGCTGCTCCTCCACGAATCGTACGGATGAGCGCTTCGGGGTCAAGTCCTGCTCGTTTACTGAACGCGAACATCTCCGCATTCCCCATCATCGTTCCGGCAATGGCGATTTGGTTGGCGAGTTTCGCATATTGTCCGCTCCCGGCATATCCCATCCGCTCAATGGACTGTCCCATTGCTTCGAATAAAGGTTTTGCCTTATTGAAGGCGAACTCTCCGCCACCGACCAAAATGGAAAGCGTCCCATTTTTTGCACCAATATCTCCACCGGTGACCGGTGCATCGAGCGGAAGAAGACTCCGTTCAATGGCCGTTTCGGCGATTCGTTCGGCGAGCTTCGGAGAAGAGGTTGTCATATCAATCAAGAGCGTACCTGGTTCTGCCGAGTCGAGGATATTTCCCTCCCCGAAATAAATTGACTCAACATCTGATGGATAACCGACGATGGTGATGACGGCATCAGCATCTTGACATACCTCTTGAATCGTTTCGCACCATACTACACCTTCCTCTAATAGCGAGGCAGCCTTCTCTTTCGTTCTCGTATAAGCTTTTACGTCAAAACCATGCTTCATCAAATTTCGTACCATGGATTGGCCCATGACCCCGAGACCGATAAACCCGATTGTTTTCATGTAGATTGTCCTCCTAGTAATTGTTGTGAGACGAGACGCTGATAAAGAGCATTCTCGTTTAAAAGTTGTTCATGTTTCCCAATCCCGCTGATGCGTCCATCTTCTAACACGACGATTTGGTCGGCATGTCTGACGGTCGATAAGCGATGGGCAATTACGAGTGTGGTTCTCCCGACCATCAGGCGATCGAGCGCTTCCTGGACGACGCGTTCTGATTCTGAATCCAGACTCGACGTCGCTTCATCGAGGAGTAAAATTTGCGGATTACGTAACAATGCCCTGGCAATCGCAAGACGCTGTCGTTGTCCACCTGACAAGCGAATACCACGTTCTCCAATCTCCGTCTCGAGCTGATTCGGCATCACTTCGATAAATGACCATGCGTTTGCCATTTCACACGCCTCTTTGATTTCTGCATCACTTACTTCACGTTGAAGACCATAGACGATGTTTGTCCGAACAGAACCCGACAAGACGGGAGAGTCTTGAGCGACATAACCGACGATTTGACGCCATGTATCCCGGGCATATGTTTGAATATCGAGATTACCGTACCGGATTGATCCTTCCGTTGGTGTGTAAAATTGTTCGACGAGCGAAAAAAGTGTTGTTTTGCCGGCGCCGCTTCGACCGACGATGGCGGTCGTTGCGCCAGGTGAAACGTGAAGAGACAGTCCTTGAAGAACGGGTTCCGTCCCATAATGAAAGGTCACATTCTCGAAAGAGAGGTCAGCCTGCTCGATGGATTCTTGATATGTGCTGTACGGTTCAGGACGGACATCTAATAATTCAGCGATTCGTTCAGTTGCGCCACGAGCTTTTTGTAGTCTCGTCAAAAATTCACTCATGGTGATCAGAGGAGTGATGATTTGGAATACATAGAGCATGAATGCGAGTAGTTCACCCGTAGATAAGGCCCCTGTCGAGACACGATACGCTCCAAATCCGAGTATGGCAATCAACATCCCCGTCAACGTGACGTTAAGGAGAGGGATGAGAATGGCTTGAATTCGTCCTTCTTTCACTCCATAATCGAACAACGTTTCGATTTTCACTTTCCCGGTCCGCACTTCCATTTGTTCTGTCGCCTGCGATTTGACGAGACGGATTTCACCGAGCAGTTCCGCAAAGAATCCGGACAGGTTACCGAGCTCCTGTTGCGTTTCTTTTGCAATCACTCGAAGCTTTCGGCCGAGTGGGATGACGATGACAAGCGTCGTCGGCACTGAAAACAAGATGACGAGTGTCATTTGCCAATCGAGCGTGAACAAGATGGCGACGGCACCGATGACCGAGACGAAAGAGGTCAACAAGCGGACACTTTGCTCGGACAACAGCTGTTGCAGCGTCGTTGTGTCATTGTTCAAGCGGGAGACGAGTTCTCCCGATTTGATCCCATCATAAAAAGGGATGGGCAGTTTGATGAGGTGGTCCCACAATGTCGTCCTAAGATTGGCGACAACACGTTGACCAACAATATGTAGCCAGTAAATCGATAACGCGCTCGTGATGACCTGGACGAGAAAGGCAAAGAGAAAATATGCAATCCATTCAGGCGTCAACAGGTCACTACTCCAACGGTCAACGACACGTTGCAGGATGAGTGGAATCGCTAGCGATGCGACGGCTTGAAGAAGCGAAATCAGAATAGCTCCCACAAACAATCCTTTAGGAGGGTTCGCGATTTTAAAAAGTTGGAAAAACGTTTTCCACGTCGATGAATTCATTTTGAACAAACCTCCTCTCTCTTTACTTTCGCTGTTTCAAAATCGGGTGTCAAGACGTCGAATCGAACGATTGAGTCATGCTAGAATAAGAAAGAGAGGTGATACGTGATGAAATGGATTCACACGGCCGATTGGCATCTAGGTAAGATTGTTCATGGTCGTCATATGACAGAAGATCAGCGAAATATTTTATTCCATTCGTTTTTACAAATCGTCGATGAGGAGAAGCCAGATGCAGTCATCATTGCAGGTGATTTGTATGACCGGGCCGTCCCACCCGTCGAGGCTGTCGATTTGCTCGATGAGATGTGGCGAGAGTTGGTGTTGAAGCGTGAAATCCCGGTCGTCGCTATCGCGGGAAATCATGACTCAGCGGAGCGTCTCGAATATAGTTCAAAATTGTTGAGACAAGTAGGATTACATATCATCGGTAAATTAAACCCAGATGCTGGTCCACTTGAAGTGGCCGGAATTCCGTTTTACCCAATCCCGTTTCTTGAGCCGGCACGTGTTCGGCACATACTAGGAAACGAAACGATTCGCACGCACCATGACGCATTAGAGGCTGTCATTGAAGCATATGGACCGATTGAGAAGAATGCGGTCTCAGTGGGCCATAGTTTTGTCGCAGGAGGACTTGAGACCGACTCGGAGCGCCAGTTATCGGTCGGTACCGCCGGACAGGTCGCGAAAGGGCTCTATGACCCGTTCTCATACACGGCTCTTGGACATCTACATAATCGTGATGCAATTCGTTCAGAACGGATTGCATACAGTGGTTCTCTCATGAAATATTCTTTCTCTGAGGTCAATCATGAGAAATCGGTAGATATTTTGGAATGGGACGGACACTGGAAGCGTAGACGTCGAACGTTGACGCCAGAACGGGACATGAGACAGCTCGCAGGAACGTTGGATGAGTTACTCGCACCTTCGTTTTATCAACAACAACAAACCGATGATTATTTGAAAATCGTGTTGACCGATGACAAAGCACTTTTTGATCCGATGGCAAAGCTTCGAACCGTTTATCCGAATATTCTTCATCTTGAACTGGAGCTGTTACGACGCCAAGAACAGACGTCCACATTTGAACGGGAAACGCTAGAACGACAATCCGTCGAAGAGGTGTATCTACAGTTCTTTGAAGCTGTACACGACCGAACGGCCTCGGATGCCGTCAAACAAATGATTGAAGAAGGTGATGTCAGATGAGACCGGTCGAATTGAAGATTCAAGCATTCGGACCGTATGCGGAACGAGAAACGATTGACTTCACAAAATTAGTTGGTCGCTCGATGTTTGTCGTGAGTGGTCGGACGGGTGCAGGGAAGACGACCATCTTTGATGCGATGACGTTCGCATTATATGGACGGGCCAGCGGGACGCTGCGCAATGCGAGTGATTTCAGAAGTCAATTCGCACAACCTGAGTTGAAGACGGAGGTCGACTTTTCGTTTACGATTCGCGGTGACCACTATCGAATCGTGAGACAACCTCAACAACCTCACCCGAAAAACAAGACACCGATCCCACATGAGGCCGTTCTTTATGAATGGGAGGATGGTTGGAAGCCGATCGCGACAAAAGTGAACGAGGTTCAAGAGGAAGTCGAGTCGATTTTACAACTTTCATATGAACAATTCAGTCAAATCTTGTTACTCCCTCAAAACCAATTTAGACAATTGCTCGATTCGAACTCAAATGAGAAACAACAAATCTTGCAATCTATTTTCAAGACGGAGGCGTATCGTGTTTTCCAGGAGAAGTGGGCAGAACGTCTCAGCACATACCGAAAACAAGTCGAATGGGCGGTCGAGCGAACCCGTCTCAAGTTACTAGAGCTCGAAGATGAAGCAATCGAAGAGATTTCGACGAAATCGATTGATGTGATCCATCAGTGGCTAGACGAGCGCGAACAACGTTTGATTACAACTGTTGAGTCCGCAACAGAACAGAAACAGGATCATTCGAAGAAGCTCGAACAGGCGCGTACCGAATTAGAACAAGCGAAAGCGCTTGTCAGTTTATTTCAAGAACAGCAAGAAACCTTGCAAGCTCTTGATTTATTTTTAAAAGGCGAGACAGAACGAAACGAACGTCACGAGTTGTTGCAACGTTTAGAGGCAGCAGCGAACATTCGTCCAGTCTATGACCGATTATTAGAAATGAAGAAACATGTGCAACGACTGACGGTGGAGGAACAAGCATCTTCTAAAAAACTCGAACAATTACAACAAAAGCAATCTTCACTATCGGAGCAGCAATCTGCAATTGAAGAGAATAAACAAGAAATCTTATCCCTTCAAGAGCGACTTCGGTTAATTGATGAGATGTTACCGCGAATGAAAGAGCGCGCGGAATACGTGACATTACGTGAGCAACTGACGAAACGTGCGAAGGAATTAAATGCCTTTTCCAAAGAGGCTCGACTCCAAGAACTTCAAGTCCACGAACAACAATTAGTGAAAACGTTGTCGATTGAACCTGAAGAACGTGCAGTTGATGCGGAGCGACATGTCGACCGATTGATGTATTTGGTCAAACTTGAGGCGAAGGTGAATGAGTTATCAAATCAGCTCTCCACTTGTGAGCGGTCCGGAAAAGAAGTGCAGCGACTGCATGCCATCCAACAAGAAGTAATGACAAAGTACAAACAGCAAGAACAAATGAATGCGGCAAGACAACTCAGTGAAACCCTTCAAGAAGGTGAGCCTTGCCCAGTATGTGGTTCACGTCACCATGATGTCCCACAGTTCGAAGACTTGCTTGAATCTATGGAAAAAGAAGAGGAGGCGAAGGCACGTCTGGAGGAATTGACGACTCGATTGTTTGAAGCAAGATCCGATTATCGTTCGCTCCATTCTCAGCTTGAAGAGGCACGACGAGAATTTGATGAGGTTTCGAAAGATATTCAGGTGGATGGATTATTATCAGAAGAAGTCAAGAAATGGCAAGCGCATGTGGATCGTCTACAACGTGAAGAGCGGACACGTCTCGAGAATGAACGAACGCTTCGTCAGTTAACCAGTGAAATGAGACAACTTGAAGAAGAGCGACGTAACCAATTTGAAGAACGTCAACGTGTCCTCACAGAACTCGAAGCGATACAGCAAAAACTGAACGCGCTCGGTCAAACAGAGGAAACAACGTTAGAAGAGTTACAGACCGAGCGGACAAATCGACAACATCGTCTCGCCATACTTACGAAAAAAATTGAAGCGTTCGACCATGACTTTGAAATCGTCAAAAAGGAAACGTGGAAAGAAGAAGAGCGACTCACTTTAATGCGGCAACAGCTTTCTGAGGCGATGGAGCAATACGATTCACAAAAGACGACCTGGAATAAGCAATTAGAAGTCGCGCAGTTGAACCAGGGGCGGTACGAACAACTAGCTGATCGAATCGATCAGCGAACGAATATCCGTGAGAACTTACAACGTGAAGAAGAGGAAGGTGTCCGGTTACGACACCGCATCCAGATGATTGAGGGGAAATTAGGAAATGTAGCACAACCAGACCTTCAGTCGATTGAAACGAAGGTGAACGAAGCCAAGGAATTATACGAGCGAGCATCAGAACATCTCATCACCTCACAAGAAGCCTTGTCTAGACACCGTCAAATCATCTCCGAGTGGAATACGCTTCGTAAGGACACAGCACGTGAAGAACAGAAATTAGAAACCATCAAGTTGATTGCAGAAACCGGAAAAGGCATCAATCCGCAAAAAATGACGTTTGAAACATATGTACAAACGGCGTTCTTCGACCAGATTTTACATGCGGCGAACATTCATTTGGACCAGATGACAAGCGGTCAGTTTCGACTAGAGCGAAAAGTGGAGACGGCAAAAGGGAATGCTAAGTCCGGACTTGAACTCCTCGTATTCGATGCGTACACCGGTCAATCACGCCGTGTGCAAAACCTTTCCGGAGGGGAAGGTTTTAAAGCGTCTCTCTCACTCGCGCTTGGATTAGCAGAAGTGGTGCAACAGTTGAGCGGGGGTGTGAGTCTTGAAACGATGCTCATCGATGAAGGATTCGGGACGCTTGATGCCGAATCTTTAGACCAGGCAATCGAATTATTGATGTCGATACAAGCGACAGGTCGACTTGTAGGCGTCATCAGTCATGTCCAAGAATTGAAAGATCGCGTCGATGCCCGAATCGAAGTGAAAAAATCTAGAAGCGGGTCAACGATCCAGCTGATTGTGGAGTGATCGAAATGAAACAGATGGTGACGAAGTCAAGTCTCATCAATCATTTGAAAGAAGCAGGAATTCAACGAGGAGAGTCTTTATTTGTTCATACCTCGCTTTCAAAACTCGGATGGGTATGTGGTGGTGCGCAGACTGTAATCGAGGCACTGCAAGAAGTGGTAGGGCCATCAGGACTTCTCATGATGGCGACCCAAACCGGAGACAATTCAGATCCGGCTGAATGGGAAGCGCCGCCTGTTCCGGTTGAGTGGTGGCAGACGATTCGTGCCGAAATGCCGCCTTATGAAAAAGAAAAGACATCAACCCGTGGGATGGGGCGTGTCCCCGAACTGTTCCGGAACTATCCGAACGTTTATCGAAGCGAACATCCGATGTGGTCTGTCGCCGCATGGGGTGAAGAAGCACAAACAATTGTGTCTGGTCATTCGATTGACGTTGGCTTCGGTCCAGGTTCACCAATCGAGCGAATGATTGAACGACATGCACGTGTTCTACATCTCGGGTCGCCACTTGATGCAACGACACTCTGGCACTATGCGGAGTATGGGATTGATGGTCCTACAAAAATGTTCGGTTGTGCTGTAATCGAACAAGGCGAACGTGTGTGGCGAACGTTCGAACATACAGATGTAAATAGTGATCCATTTGGTGCAATCGGCGAAAATATCGTCAAACAGAAAGATGTCCATACGTTTACCATCAATGAGGCGACGTGCTATTTGATTCCAGCTAATACATGGGAGCCAGTGCAACATGCGCTCATCGCACTTCGAAGCTGGTTAAGATAATGAATGTAGAATCGAGGGGAAGAAATAGATGAATCGTTGGATGAAACTATTAAGTATTGCGGTTCTAGTCATCTTACTGGTGGCCGGATTGGCAATTGGTGGAATCTCGGCACATATCGGTGACCAATTAACATCACCTGAGCGAGAGACGTTGACGTACACGCCGAAGTCACTTGGATTGAAGTATGAGAACGTGACCATTCAATCAGAAGAAGGGCATGATTTGTATGGGTGGTGGATTCCCCATCCTACGCCACGTGCGACAATCGTATTTGCTCATGGGTATGGAAAGAACCGAGAACAGGAGGATCTCCCGTTAAAAGAGTTGATTCCCGAGTTTCATGAGCAAGGATATCAATTTTTAACGTTCGATTTTCGTGGTTCTGGGATTTCAGAAGGAGATCGGGTAACGGTCGGTGCGAAAGAACAATCAGACTTACAAGCTGCCATCCAATACGCAAAAGGTCGATCAGAGGGTCCGATCGTACTTTACGGAATTTCTATGGGAGCGGCGACGGCCCTCTCTACGGCAGATGATGTTGAGGTAGCCGCAGTCATTGCAGACAGTCCGTTCAGTGATTTACGGAACTACCTTGAGACAAATCTCCCCGTATGGAGTGATCTCCCGAACGTTCCATTCACACCCGTCATCATGACAGTGACCCCATGGTTCACTGGACTGGATGCGGATATTGTTTCACCGATTCAAGATATCAAATCAATCGAAGCACCGATTTTATTGATTCATAGTAAAGGAGACGATGCGATTCCTGTCTCAGAAAGTGAAAAGCTTGCGAGCGCGCAGGATGGTGTCGAACTATGGGTGACGGAAAACGATGGTCATGTCGGATCGTATCAATCATTCCAGACCGAATACCGTCAAAAGATTTTCGATTTTCTAGAACGATCATTGTGAGCAAAGGGGCGCAATTGGCGCCCCTTTTTGATATGATTGCAAACGAGAACAATGAAAGAAGGGTGCAAAATGGACTTATTACAACTATTACAGTTTCTCTTGCTCGGTACATTGATCGGGATATTGAGCGGCTTCTTCGGAATCGGTGGTGGCATCTTGCTCACGCCACTCCTCCTTGTTTTCGGTTATGAAGCAAGTGCGGCGATCGCACTTAGTCTCATGTTGACGCTCGGTTCGACGACGGCAGGGACAATCTCGCACATTCGTTTACGAAACGTGAACGTGTCACACGCGTTATGGATTGGTGTGTTCGGGATTGTCGGGACTTGGATTGCCACTCCGCTCGTCTTTTTCTTAGAAGGGGTGGACGGCGCGACACTGATCATCTCACTCGTCTACATTGCGTTACTTACGTACTTTGCGATTTCATTCTTCCGGTCGAAACAGCATGTCGAAGGGAGTGTCGGGACAGCTTCTGTACCACGACTTGGGATCATCGGTGTCTTTGCAGGATTTATCTCTTCTTTGATGGGGGTAAGTGGTGGCTTTGTATTGACGCCGCTTCAAGTCAAGCTACTGAACACTGAAATGAAGCGTGCAGTCGGAACGAGTATTTCAGCAGCTCTCCTCATCGTAATTTCAGGCGTAATTAGCTATGCCGTGGCAGGTGCTGAAACGAATTACTGGCATGGACTCGCATTAATCGCAGGTGCGATGATTGGATCTCCGTTCGGAGCCAAACAGTTACAGCGTTTCAGTTCACAACATGTCAAAAAAGCATTAGGTGGCTTCTATGTTACGGTCGCATTTAGTGTGGCGCTCAATCTAGTCGGATGGAATACAGCTTCACTTATACTTCTCGTCACACTAGCACTTCTCTTTATCATCACGCTCATCATTCGACCACGCAAAAAATAAAACCCCGTCTTTGGACGGGGTTTTAACGTCTGGCGATATGGTCAATGTTTTCTTGAATCTCTCCAACTTTCGCTTTTGCTTCGCGGAGTCTGCGCTCAAATGCTTCTGTGTCACGTTTCTCATGAGACGACTTGTCAACTCCTTGACGTTGCCCTTTGTCAGAGCGTTGATAAAAGTGGGTCGCTTTTTGTAAGCGTTTTTTAAACGTCGAGTCGCTCATAGGGACACCCCCTTCCATACTTCATTTATTCCACATATGGAAACGGGCGAAACGTTCGAACGTTTAAGAAGCGAGGGAACGACGAATTTGAACGTTCTGAGAAATTTTCACAGCTAAGATTGCAGCAAGTACGGCTTTGAGTGAATCTCCAAGAATAAACGGGATATTCACCTTGAGCGCATCAATGAACGACATACCGAGAACGATCTCGAGCCCGATGCTTCCAAGTAGGTATACAAGCCCCAAACCGAATAACAAGTTGTAGCCAATCAATGCTGGGATGGAGCGATGGCGCTCGCTGAACCAGCCAATGAAGAAAGCGGCGATTGGAAATCCAATTAAATATCCGACGGTTGGTCCAACGAAGGGAGCAAGACCTCCTTGACCACTCAGTACGGGAAGTCCGATCAAGCCGAGTAGGAGGTAGACGATGACTGCCAAAAATCCTTTTCGTGCACCGAATACGCCGGCGATTGTCATGATGGCAAGTGTTTGAAGGGTGATCGGAACGGGTCCGATCGGTATTTCGATGAAACCGACACTTGCGATAAGTGCTGCCCCGAAGGCGATTTGAGTCATATCTTGAATCTTCATATGTAAACCCCTTTTCAGTTAACGTTAACAATATAAAAGTTAACATGAGTTTATAGAGTTGGCAAGTCATTTCTTGAGTCTAGGTCAACAAAAAAACCTCGTCTCAGCAATCATACTGAGACAAGGGTCATTAAGAAGAAGGTATGACATTCATACATACCGAAGCTTCTTTCAACTGTTCGCGAACGGCATCGAAGCCTGTACCGCCATAACTATTACGTCGCGCGACCGCTTGTTCAGGGGTCAAAGCGTGATACACATCCTCTTCAATCAAGTCAGAATGTGTTTGGAACACAGACATGGGGAGTTCACGTAAATATAAGCGTTCATCGACGCAGTATTTGACGAGTTTCCCAGTTACTTCATGCGCTTCACGGAACGGCATACCTTTTGCCGTCAAATAATCAGCAAGTTCAGTGGCGTTTGAAAAATCGCGCTCTGTTGCTTGCTTCATCGTGTCTGGATGGAACGTCAATTCGTTCATCATCCCGGCCATGATGCTGAGTGAGCCTTGAACAGTCTTGACCGTGTCAAACATGCCTTCTTTATCCTCTTGCAAATCTTTATTATAAGCGAGCGGAAGTCCTTTCATAAGTGTCAACAATCCCATCAAGTTTCCGATGACGCGTCCCGATTTCCCACGTACGAGTTCAGCCATGTCTGGGTTTTTCTTCTGTGGCATCATACTCGATCCGGTAGAGAATGTATCGGACACAGTAATGAAGCGGTATTCTTCACTAGCCCAAAGAATCAACTCCTCACAAAAGCGCGAGAGGTGCATCATAAGCATCGACGCGTTCGATAAGAATTCGAGAATGAAATCACGATCGCTCACTGCGTCTAAGCTGTTCGGATAGACTCGGTCAAAGCCGAGAAGTTCAGCTGAACGGACTCGGTCAATCGGGAACGTCGTCCCTGCGAGCGCACCTGCTCCAAGAGGAGACCAGTCAATTCGCTTCAAACTGTCTGTGAAGCGTTCTTTGTCGCGTTCGAGCATCCAAAAATAGGCGAGCAAATGATGTGCCAAAGAGATTGGCTGTGCACGTTGGAGATGCGTATAGCCAGGCATGATCGTCTCTACGTTTACTGAAGCGTGTGCATGCAACTCACGTTGAAGTGATTCAATCAATTGAATCACTTCTTTCACACGTGCTTTCAAGTAAAGATGCATGTCTGTCGCGACTTGATCGTTACGACTACGTGCCGTATGCATTTTTCCGGCAACCGGGCCAATCTCTTCATGAAGCAAAGCCTCTAAATTCATATGGATGTCTTCATGATATACTTCGAACGCCAACTCGCTAGCGATGGCCTTCTGCTTGAGTTGTTGTAATCCCTCAAGAATTTGAGTGACTTCCTCTTTTGAAAGGATGTTTTGGTCTCCGAGCATCGTCACATGTGCCATGCTACCTTCTAAATCTTCAAGGACGAGTTGAGCGTCGAACTCAATCGAGGCGCCGAACGCATCGACCCAATCACTCGCCGTCTTTTCAAAACGTCCTCCCCATAATTTACTCATGAATGAACGCTCCTTTTTCCATCAATACCTCTGACTGAACTTTTGTCGGCAATCCCCAAAGCTTGATAAATCCGACAGCGGCTTGTTGATCAAACGTGTCCGCCGAAGTATATGTCGCAAGCTCCTCATCATATAGTGAAATCGGTGACTTACGACCGTCTACGATTGCTTGGCCTTTGAAGAGTTTTATCCGAACGGTACCTGTGACAGTTTGCTGTGTCTCATCGATGAATGCGAGTAGTGCTTTTGTGAGAGGTGAATACCACAGTCCGTTATAAATCGTCTCAGTCAATTTTTGTTCGACGATTGGTTTGAAATGAGCCACTTCACGTACGAGTGTCAATGCCTCAAGGGCCTTATGGGCCGTGATCAGCGTCATCGCGCCAGGAGCCTCATATACTTCACGTGATTTGATGCCGACGACACGGTTCTCAATGTGGTCGATTTTACCGACACCATGCGCCCCGGCGACGATATTTAACTCTTTTAAAAGATCTGTGAACGATTGGTTCTTCCCATTGATGGCTACCGGTACCCCATTCTTAAATTCGATTTCAAGATATGTCGGTTCATGAGGTGTATCTTCAAGTGCTGCTGTTAACTCATAAGCACTTTCCGGCGGTGCCGCCCAAGGGTCTTCTAAAATGCCACATTCAATCGCCCGTCCCCAGATGTTTTGATCGATAGAGAAAGGTTCTTCTTGAACGATTGGAATAGGGATATTGTGTTTTGCCGCGTATGCAATCTCTTCTTCACGTGACCATTTCCATTCCCGTACCGGTGCAACGATTTCAAGTGACGGATCGAGTGCATGGATGGACACTTCGAAACGAACTTGGTCGTTTCCTTTTCCTGTACATCCGTGGGCCACAGCGACTGCACCTTCTGCTTGTGCCACTTCGACCAACTTCTTCGAGATAAGTGGGCGTGATAGAGCAGATACGAGCGGATATACACCTTCATACAATGTATGCGCCTGCATCGAGTAGCGTGCGAATTCGCTCACGAATTCATCGACAGCGTCGATGACGATTGATTTTTTTGCCCCGACTTTCATCGCTTTTTGTTGAATCTTCTCTAAATCTTTTCCTTCCCCAACGTTTAAACATACCGCAATGACATCATATCCTTGTTCATCCAACCATTTGATTGCAACCGATGTATCAAGTCCACCTGAGTAAGCCAATACGAGTTTCTGTTTCAAAATGTAAGCACCCCTTATGAATAATTATTAATCTTTGTTTATAAATATACGAATTAGTGTAAGGGATAATATCTGATGTGGCAACCTTTTTTTGAAAATAAAAATGACCACGAAAGATATTCGTGGTCATCATTGTTCGATTGTTAGCTCTGGTAACCATTGCGACATATGTTCGCTGACAGGAGAGAAGAGCTCGGGTTTTGCTGATTGTAACGGAACGACTTCATAATGTCCTTCTGATGATTTCTGTGTAAATGTTGGATAAAACATCGGATTTTTCAATTCGAACGTTGAAACATCGTCTTCCGTCGTTTTGACAACGTCAATTCCGATGATTCCACCCGTATTCCGATCATCGCCTTGTTGTCCAGATAGGAAGTTGCCGAGTGAATACACGACGAATGTTTGATTGCCATCAGCTCCCTCAAGCATCTTCGGTGGTTGTAGGACGTGAGGGTGGTGACCGATGATGATATCGACACCGAGGTCTGAAAGAGTTTGAGCAAGCTCAGTCTGACTTTCGTTCGGTAATGTCTCGTATTCTGTTCCAAAATGTAAGGATACGACGGTCAAATCGGTAGTTTGTTCTGCTTTCTCGATTTCAGGGCGCATTTGCTCGAGGTCGATATAGTTGACGTGGTATGGCTGTTTTGGAATTACGCCGTTCGTTCCGTACGTATAGGCTAAAAAGGAAAAGGAAATCTCGTTCGCGGTCAATGTACGGATGTTTGCCTTATCTTCAGCAGATAAGAAAGAACCGGTGTAAGGCATTCCGATTTCATTCCAGTGACCAATCGAATTCTCAATCGCACGAACCCCGCGATCGAGCGTATGATTGTTCGCCGTCGTGACTAAATCAATGCCGGCACGTTGCAAAGCATCGCCAATCTCGAATGGGCTGTTGAAAGCCGGATAGCTCGATAACCCGATTTCGCTCCCGCCAATCATACTCTCTTGGTTAGCGATTGCGAGATCCGCTCGTTCTAAAATCGGCGCGACTTGTTCGAAAGAAGGATCAAAATCATATCCGTCATTGACACGGGCTGCATTGTATACCGAGTCGTGCAGCAATACATCACCAATGGCATAGATGGATGCCGTCGTGACGGTTGGCTCAGGTTTGGAAGGGGTCTCTTCTACAGGTGTTTCGACGATTGGCTCTTCGGTTTCAACTGAGGTTTCTTGATTTGTCGAAGAAGACTGACCACAGCCGAATAACAGAATCAAGCTTGAAGCGAATGTGAGATGAGAGATGGTTTTAAAGGGTTTCATCAAAAATCTCCTTTTCAAAATGGGATTAATCTCAATTTATATATTATTCGTCAAAAATTCAGAAAAATCCTTGTATATAAAAATGGCAGGTCAAGATGACCTGCCAAGAAGATTATTTGATATGTTCTTTCACCATGTCACGCATTTGGTCGAATTCACGTTGAATGACCTCACTCGGTGGAGGCGTCAGCAAACTAACGACATAAATGGCGAGTGCAGACATGAAGAATGCTGGAATCATCTCATAGAGCGTTCCGAAGGTTCCAAATAGTGAAGTAGCATAGTTCTTCCAAAGGATGACGACAAATGCACCAGTCAACATCCCGGCAAGAGCACCTTGACGAGTCGTCCGTTTCCAGAAAAGACTAAACAGAATGAGCGGTCCAAACGATGAACCGAATCCTGCCCAAGCATAGCCGACAAGGTTCAAGATTGTGTCATCTGCATCGAGTGCAAGGACAATTGATATGACCGATACGAGAATGACTGTGATTCGCCCGACCATGACGAGTTCGCGGTCTCCTGCGTCCTTACGGAAGAATTTTTGATAGAAGTCCGTCGTCGCGGCACTCGATGAGACGAGCAATTGTGATGAAATCGTCGACATGATGGCAGCGAGTAAAGCAGCTAATAATACACCGGTCACTAGGTCAGGGAACAATAGATCCGATAGGTTAATAAAAATGTTTTCAGGATTATCGATTGTCAGTCCTTGTTGCGTATAGTAGGCAAGCCCAAACAATCCGGTCGCCATCGCCCCGACGACGGTGAAGACCATCCATGAGATGCCAATACGACGTGCCGTTTTTATGTCTTCCAATTTCCCGATTGCCATAAAACGAACGATGATGTGTGGTTGACCAAAATAACCGAGACCCCACGCAAATAAAGAAATGATTCCAATGAGCGATTGACCTGTCCATGGGTCGAGTAACGCTTCATCGATATCCCGGACCGTATCTAATGCATTTGACACACCATCTGTCGCCATGATGGCGATTGCCGGTACAAAAATGAGTGCGAAAAGCATGATCAGTCCTTGAACAAAGTCTGTCCAGCTAACGGCTAAAAAACCGCCGATGAACGTATACAAAATGATGATTGAGGCGAGAATAATGACACCTGTTACGAATTCAATGTCGAAGACGGCATTGAATAGTCGACCACCTGCAACGAACCCGCTCGTCGCATACAACGTGAAAAAGATGAGGGTGACGGCAGCAGAAAAGGAACGTAATAATCCTTTTGAGTCTTTGAACCGCTTCTCAAAAAAGTCTGGAATCGTGATTGCATCATTCGATATGTAAGAATAAATGCGTAATCTTGGAGCGACCAACAACCAGTTCAAATAGGCGCCAATTGTCAACCCGATGACAATCCAACCGCTTGAGATTCCCGTTGCATACATCGCGCCAGGTAATCCCATCAAAAGCCATCCACTCATGTCAGACGCGCCGGCAGATAAAGCCGCGACACCAGGACCTAGTGCTCGTCCACCTAACATATAATCGCCAATACTACTTGTTCTTCGATACGCGATGATCCCAAGTAAGACCATCAGTGCCATGTATACGACAATGGACACTAAAATTCCGTTCATCAACATCCCCCCGAAAGATAAAAATATGAAAGCGCTTTCAGTGATATAATATCACTTTGTCAAAATATTGTCACAACAATAGGGGAGAAGTAAAGTTTTTTTTTGATAGCTGGTCTTAACTTATCGAAATGCACAAGAGGTAAGGTGGTCATTGACGAGACCTGTTGCTTGTAAGTGGGCATACACCGTGGTCGGACCTAAAAATTTGAATCCACGTTGTTTTAAGTCTTTACTCAATCGCTCAGACAATTCTGTCGTAGCAGGGACCTCGTCAAGTCTATCCCATGCATTGATGATGGTTTCGTTGTCTACAAATGACCAGATATATGAATCGAATGAACCCAACTCTTCTTGAATCTTTATGAACTGTTTCGCATTATTAATGGAGGCTTCGATTTTTCGTCGGTTCCGGACGATGCCACTGTCTGTCATCAATCTTTCGATATCTTCTTCAGAGAAACGAGCTACTTCGTTTACATCGAAATTTGCATACGCGGAGCGATAGTTTTCACGCTTTCTTAAAATCGTGATCCAGCTGAGTCCAGCCTGTGCACTTTCAAGCGTCAGGCATTCAAAATGTTTTTGGTCATCATGGACAGGTTTGCCCCATTCCTCGTCATGATAACGGACATATAGCGGGTCAGACCCGCACCACGGACAGCGAATTGTTTCTTCCACCACAATCAACTCCTTTTTTTCATAAGTGTAGCATGTCTCAACGGTTATCGATTAGAAAGGATGGGTATAATGTGTGGGAATGGAGGCAGCGATATGAGTGACTGGATGATTTCGATAATCGAACAATACGGATACATAGGAATCGCGTTCATGATTTTTATTGAGAACGTCTTTCCGCCAATCCCTTCTGAAGTCGTATTACTCTTTGGTGGTTTTTTTGCCGTAAAGACGAACTTGTCCATCACGCTCGTCATCGTGGCATCGACAGTTGGAGCCATACTAGGGGCAGTCTTATTATACGGACTAGGTCTGTTATTTGATGTTGAACAAATTGAGAAGTGGACGAAGAAATATGGGAAGTGGATTCGGCTTGATATTAACGATGTCAAAAAAGCAGATGCCTGGTTCGATCGATACGGAGGGTGGATGGTCTTCTTTGGGCGATTGATGCCGGTCGTTCGAAGCCTCATCTCAATCCCGGCAGGTATGTCGAATATGCCATTCTTAAAGTTTTTGCTTCTCAGTACTGCCGGAACAGCGATTTGGAACACAATCTTGGTCTTGATTGGAATGAAAGTCGGTGAGAACTGGCAAGATATACTTGCCTATCTAGATGCCTATTCTTATACGATTTACGCTCTGTTGCTCGTTAGTGTGATCGGATACCTCATCTGGCGAAAAAAACGACATGCTAAAAAGGCAGTAAAAGAATGAATAGATGAGACGATAAAACAGGCGGACCGAAAATTCGGTTCGCCTGTTCACTCTTCGTTTTTCTTTTCTGGTAATACTTTTGTGAGTGTCTTTTCCGTCTTCTCGGCCAAGTATTCCGAGAATCGGAATAAAATGATTCCCACAATGGCTGACACGAAAATATAAAGACCTACAAACAGATTGATGGCCCCGTTTGAAAGGGCGGTAAACAAGATGGAGAACTCGCCACGCGGAGCGAGAGAAAAACCAGCCTCATTTGCCTGGACACGAGATAACCCGTAAATCCTTCCTCCGACGCGACCGACAATCCACTTCGACATGACGCCCCAAACAATCAAGACAAAGAATAAGGTGTTAACGATGACACCTTTCTCCAAGTTGATTGAAATTCCGAATGAAATAAAGAAGATTGGGAGAAACAAGTCACGAACGGGTACCGTCAAACGTTTGAGCGGACGAACGTCATGGATATCCGCAAGCATGATTCCAGCAATGAATGCTCCTAAAATCTCAGATAGACCAAATACCATACCGATTCCGGCGAAGAAGAGAATGAGTCCGATGAGCCCAATACTCGCATCATCCTGACGTAAAAGGTGTTTCGAGAACTTCTGTTGTTTCGACACAAAGCTCGATCCGATAAACAATAATACCCCGAAAATCAGAAATCCGGCGAATACTTTCCTGATATCTGTCATGGCGACCGGTTCCTCTTGAATGATGAATGGCGCAATCGTCAATAACAGTGGTGCGAATATATCCTCAAAAATAAGTAGAGCAAGGACGAATTCTTTAATATCTTCATGTTTTTCGGAGTGGCGCTCGAGTAGTTTCGCTGAGATTGAAGAGCTCGTCGCATATAGAACGGCACCAATCAAAAAGGCGCGAGGAAAGTCCAATCCAAACAGTAAAGCGATACCGAATGAGACACCGAACGATAGGACGATGTCTAATACGCCTGCTTTCCAAACTTTTCGCATTCGTTTCCATAATTCGCGTAACGGAAACTTTAACCCGAGAAGGAAAAATAAGAGGATGATTCCAATTTCACCGGCAATTTTGAATACTTCGTTTCCGTCCCAAAAAAAACCGACTCCAACACCGATGGCGATAAACGCTAAAATACTTGGAAAGTATAGACGTTCAATCAGGAGACTGAAGACGGAGATAAGCGTGAGCGCCAGTCCAAGCAACACGATGATGTTCAATCCATCCATAAGTCATCTCCTTTGTTGAAGTGTGTTAACTTTCTAGTTGATTCCATTGATACTCCATACCGACTGATTCAGGACGTGAATAATCGAAACCGAACTGACGATATAATCCATCCGCCGGAATATCGGCAATCAGACTGATGATGGCCGTCTCATCTGCCTCTTTTAAAATCCATTCCATTAAATTTTCCATGATTAATTTACCAAGACCCAGTCCTTGGCATTCTGGATCGACGACGATGTCGACAAGATGAAAGACCATTCCGCCATCCCCGACGACACGCCCCATCCCGACAATCTCATCATCTAAATATAAACAGACGCCAAATTGCGTGTTCTTAAGCCCTTTGACCGTACTTTCATCTGAGCGTCGAGGCATCCCCGCCTTCACCCGCAACGACTGATGTTGCTCCGGTGTCGGTGTCTCAACTTTTACAGTGACTTCATTCACCATGCTAAAATCCCCCTCTACACAAGTTAACATTACTTTCCCGCTATATTGAATGAGTAAACCTTGATTTATGAAAATAGCTGTCGGCATAATGAGAAGTAGACAGGGGGAATATCGGATGATACAGGGTCAATCCATCTTGCCGGCGATACGTGATATGCGCGATTTAGAACGATTTTTATCGAGTGAACTTGAAGTAGGAGTCTTACTTGAAATTCATATGAGTCGATTAGAACCTATTTTCAAATTATTAGAAAAGCATCAGAAAAAAGTCTTTATTCATATGGACTTAATCCAAGGAATGAAAGCGGATGAATTTGCAACTGAGTATGTCTGTCAAACGTATCGACCGTTTGGAATCATCTCGACGAAAGGGAACGTGATCGTACGGGCGAAACAAAATCATGTGTTGACGGTGCAACGGTTGTTTTTAATTGACTCGACATCGTTGGAGAAGAGCATCCGACATATTGAACGGTCAAAACCAGACTACATCGAGGTCCTTCCAGGAATCGTACCGAAGTATATCCGCCGAATACAGGAGAGAACCGGTATACCTGTTTTTGCAGGAGGGTTGATTGAGACGACGGAAGAAGTGGAAGCAGCTCTTGCCGCTGGGGCAAGTGTCATCACGACCTCAAATCGTAAACTGTGGACTGAGTAAGCCACATTCGGGTATACACTCTTCTAGGAGGGATGAACAGATGAAAGATATTATGATTATTACAGGTGTCACTCAAGGGATTGGCTATGCGCTCGCAAAGGAATTCGTAAATCAATATGAAGTTGTTGGCTTGGACATTGGTGAAGATCCGAATATAAAAGGGGTATCCTTTTACCAAGTTGACCTTGGCAAGACTGAAGCGCTACAGGGTGTATTCGAAGACATAAAGTCACGTTTTGGACATGCTCATGTGTTGATTAACAACGGGGGGATTGCCTCTCTAGTCAAACCGATTGACGAACTTGAAATCGATACATTCAAACGAGTCATCGACGTCAATTTAGTAGGAACGTTTACTTGTGCGAAATACTTTTTGGAATTGAACAAAGATGAGTCGTATGGTCGCATCATCAATATGGCATCGACACGTGCTATGCAAAACGAACCTCACTGGGATGCGTATGGGGCTTCAAAAGGCGGGATTGTCGGTTTGACGCATTCGCTTGCCATCTCATTGAGTGATCGACCGGTAACTGTGAATGCGATTAGCCCGGGCTGGATTCATACTTCAGATGAAGCGTTACGAGAAGTCGACCATCGTCAGCATCCGTCTGGCCGTGTCGGCGAAGCGGATGACATCGTCCGAGCGGTACGGTATCTGATTGATCGGAACAACGACTTTGTCAATGGTCACAATCTCGTCGTCGACGGTGGGATGACGAAGAAAATGATTTACGAAGAGTAATACGACTATATACCTATATTAAGAAAGGTATTAGGTTATTTATGCCTAATTCCGGGTAAGTATTAGAAGAGTTTTCATCCGGAAGAAGGGGGTAAGTGACATGAACCCGCTTGTAGAAGAAGCGCTACGCTTTTCATCGATTCGCCATGGAGGGCAACACCGGAAAGGGTCATCGATTCCATATTTGTCACACCCGTTTTCTGTTGCATTGTTGCTCGAGACGGATCACCAACCACCAACGGTTGTTGCAGCAGGACTCTTACACGAATTAATTGAGGATACGAAAACGGATCCTCAAGAAATCTTGACTAAATTTGGTCAGGACGTATTACGCCTTGTACTTGCCGTCTCTGAGAAGAACCGTGATCAGACGTGGGAACAACGAAAACAGATGACTCTTGAGCACATCTCATCGCTTCAATTCGATGAGGTCGCACTCCTCGTGGCAGATAAGCTACATAATCTTCGTTCCATCCGCTATGATTTAGAGATGGAAGGGATGACGGTGTGGCAACGTTTCAAACGTCCGATGCGAGATCAGTCTTGGTACTATCATCAGTTGTTACGTTCATTCGAACCGTTTCGTAGTTCGACGGATTTGATTGGCTTGTATGAGCAGGAACTTAATTCCTTGTTTTATGGTGAAAAGAATGTAAAAAATCAGAAAGTAGTGAGACTCTTTGAATCCATCCTAACCTGTTTCACAGAAGATGAATGGGTTCAAGAAGCGGCACCTCTCTGTCAGACTGCATATGAGTTAAAGGAAATTGTTGCTCGTGATGCTGTGGATGATGAAGAGATTCAGGCGTTTCGAACGCAACTAGAGCGAGCGGGTTGGACTTATCCGATGCTAGCTCCTCAGTTAGCAGCGTTGCAAGAACTTGGTTATCGGACTGCAATGGGCGCATTGGATTTTGTTGCGCTCATGCGTCGCTCGATTGTCAACTAGGTAGGTTCATGCTATAGTCAAGGTGAAGATAAAAAGGGGAGTAGCGACCACGCACGTGGTCGGTGGGTCGTCATTACAGTGTGCATGCACTCGGTCCATCGAGCTTTTAACAAGTCCGCAAGACCTTTTTATGGGCGTTTTTGTCGTCCATAAAAAGGTCTTTTTTGTTTACCCAAGGAGGAGAAAAAATGGTATTTGTTTATTTCTTATTAGCTGCGGCCATCACGGTCTATGCCGCAATCAAGTTGTCCACATACGCCGATGTCATGACGGAAAAGTCAAAAATGGGCGGGATGCTTATTGGTACCGTTCTTTTGGCGGGGGCGACGTCACTACCAGAAGTGACGACAAGTATATCGGCGGTCATGATTGACAATCCAGACATCGCTATCGGAAACATGCTCGGGTCTAACTTGTTCAACATTTTTATTTTAGCGATGTTCGACCTGTATTTCCGTCAAAAGCAACTATTCAATTATGCGAGTCGGGATCATCTATACACGGCCGGACTTGGTCTGTTGCTGACCGTCACGACGCTAATTGCCTTAATTGTCCGGGTCGATATGACGTTTATCGGAATCGGTGTTGACGCACTCTTGATTGCCATCCTATACGGGATTGGAATTTACTATATTGGTAAGCAACCGAAAGAGCCGGTCGCTGAGCATGAAGTGAAAGAAGAAGTCGTCGTCAGTAAGTATGAAGACATCACATTGAAACGTGCTGTTTTTGGTTTTTTGATCGCTGCCGTTTTAATAATGGCAGCCGGAACGGCACTATCGATCACCGGAGACCAAATCGCAGTCGTCACAGGTCTCGGTTCAAGTTTTGTCGGGAGCTTCTTGATTGCCGCATCAACTTCATTACCTGAGGCAGTCGCAGTGTTTATGGCGCTCAAGCTTCGAAACGTCAACTTGGCATTCGGTTCGATTCTCGGAAGTAACATCTTTAACATGCTCATTATCGCCATGTCGGACGTCTTCTATCGTAATGGTTCGATTTTGGCAGACGTATCGACTTCACACCTTGTGTCGGCGATCGGGATTACGATTCTATCGATTCTCGTCATGTATAGCGTTCTCCGACAAAATGTCACGTCGAAGGTACGTTACGTCATTCCTTCGCTTCTCGTCGTTGTCGTTTACTTTGTTTCTTCCTACTTGATCTTTATCGGATGAGTTCATGCATCAGTCACAGGACTGATGCTTTTTTTATGGGAATGTGAGGTCGTCGCTTCGGGTATAGAGGAAAGGAGAGGAGGGGTGGCGATGCAAATGCACGAAGTGGAAACACGCCAAGCGTATACAATCTTGATTCCGGCCTACAACCCTGACGATGCACTCGTCACACTCGTGGAAAGGCTGAGGGCGAGCGGGTTTTCGACCATCGTTGTGGTCAATGACGGTAGTGATGAGTCGACGGTAGGCATATTTGAAAAGGTAGCATCATTTGTTGACCGAGTGCTAACGCACGAACAGAATCAAGGAAAAGGCGCAGCTCTGAAGACTGGATTACAGTATATTGCAGAGACCTATCCTGATAAGTTAGGTGTCATCACGGTTGACGCCGATGGACAACATTTACCTGAGGATGTCGTCAATGTGTATGAGGAGGGAGTGAGTAAGCCGCATCATCTGATCATGGGAAGCCGTGACTTCAGTGGAGATGCGATTCCACTCCGAAGTCGGTTTGGGAATCAGGCGACACGGCTTGTTATGTTGATTGGGAGCGGATTGAAGTTAAGAGATACTCAAACAGGACTTCGTGCTATCCCGATGCGATACGCACGACAACTGATTGACATTCCGGGGAATCGATATGAGTTCGAGATGAATATGCTGACGTTCACAAAGCGATTACAGGTTCCGATTCAACAGACGACTATCCAGACAGTATATGAAAACGAAAACGATTCATCGCATTTTAGACCGATTCTCGACTCAATCTTAATTTACCGGATGTTTTTGATGTATTCGGTATCGTCCGTTGCATCATTCGTGGTAGACGTCGGGATGTATGCAGGTTTTATCTTTTTATTATCACCGTACTTCGATACGGCTCACGTCGTCATCGCGACGGTCGTCGCTCGAATTATCTCCTCTCTATTCAATTATTTCGTCAATCGGAAAGTCGTCTTTCATTCAAAAGCGCGACGATCACTTTCCAAATATTTTTCGCTCGTCGTTCTCCAGATGGCAATCTCGGCATTATTGGTCTATCTTCTATTTCTCCTATTTAGGCAAGGAGAAGTCATCCTAAAAATTATCGTCGATAGCTTTCTCTTTTTTGTCAGTTACTATGTCCAAAAACGATGGATTTTCAAAAAATAACCGGTCATGGGCTCATGACCGGTTTAATATGCGAGTGTTCCTGTTTTGACGGACGTATAGCGATGTAGCTCTCTCGGGCTTGTAATGCCGGTTTTCTGCATCATATCACGCATGAGTAGAGCGCATACGCGAGCGTCTTCTGCGGCATCATGATGAATAAAAGGCACGTTCAGGTATTCTGCCATCGTGTTCAACTTGTGGTTCGGGAGTCTTGGATACAGTTTACGTGACAATTTGACAGTGCATCCGTACTCAATTGTAGGGAAATCGAATAAATCATATTTCACAATCGCCTTTCTTAAGGCGCCCATATCAAATGAGGCGTTATGTGCGATGACGAGGTCGACTTCTCGTAAAATCGGGTAAAGAGAGGCAAGTACTTCCGGTAACGCAGGGGCATCCCATACGTCACTCGGACGAATGCCATGAACCCGTATGTTCCCCATATCAAAGTCTTCCTCTGGATTGACGAGTCGTTGATCGGTTTCGATGACTTCTCCATCTTGCAGAATGCTCCACCCGACTGAGCAGATGCTACGGCTATCGCGGTTAGCGGTCTCCACGTCAAGTGCGAGAATGGTATGGCTCATAGTTTTCCTTCTTTCCTTTGCAATAAAAAAAGTCTAACAGAAAGTTAGACAAATGTCGTGCTTAAGCGGCAACGAGTGTTCGGCAAGCTTCCGCACAACGTTCACATGCTTTGGCACAGGCTTGACAATGGTCGTGCTGATGGCGTCCGCATTCAACCGCACACGTATCACAGACCTGGGCGCATAGTGCGACGATAGGTTTAGAGAAGGCTGAATCTGTTTCTAAGGCATTCAATGCGAGCGAACAGATGTCGGAACACTCACGTGTCAATCGGATGCATTCAGTGAACATGTGTAAATCTTCTTCTTGTAAACTTTTTGAGAAACAATGGTTACAAGCGCGCATGCATTCGATCACGCTCGTCAATGTCTCTTCAACAGATGTGCGTTCCATCAAAAATTCCCCCTTATATGAAAAAGTCTATCTAACATTACCCGTTCAGAAAGGGGTTGAATCGCATCATGCCAATAAAAAAGCCACACCTCATTCGAGATGTGACAAATTAATGGAGCATAGGGGGCTCGAACCCCTGACCTCTACGCTGCCAGCGTAGCGCTCTCCCAGCTGAGCTAATGCCCCGTTCGAAATCATTATATCATCGTAGTATTCGACATGGCAATTCCCTTTTGCAATTTAGGTTTATAAAATTGAAGACGTGGGAATTTCATGTTAGACGTTATATTAAGAAAGCAGGTGTGCTTCATGGAAATGATTCTTTTGGCACTCTTACCGGCACTCATGTGGGGAAGTATTCCACTTATCGTGTCGAAAGTGGGAGGAAAACCGATTCAGCAGTTAATCGGAACGACCATCGGGGCGATGATCATGGCGGCCGTGATTGCCCTCGTCTTCCGACCGGAGTTCACTACACTCGCCATCGTGACCGGATTTATCTCAGGGGCGTTCTGGGCGCTCGGTCAATATTTGCAGTTCCAATCGTTTCAAATCTTAAGCGTCTCCAAAGCGATGCCAATCAGTACGGGGATGCAGCTCGTCGGGACGTCTCTCTTTGGGGTCATCGTACTCGGTGACTGGCAGACGACGACGGAGTTATGGTTAGGGTTTTCAGCGCTCGTCTTGATTATCATCGGGGCGACCATGACTTCATACCAACAGAAGAAAGATCAGGATAGTGCAGGAGCTTTGAAAAAGGGATTACTCGTCCTATTCGTCTCGAGTATCGGTTACGTCACGTATGCGGTCTTGACAAACTATTTTGAAGTAGAAGGCATCACCGCGATTCTTCCACAATCGGTCGGGATGTTCATCGCAGCACTTCTCTTCAGTATCCGTGAGAAGGACGTGAAGAAAATCGATCCACGTACGTTCAAGAATATTTTAGCCGGGATTGCCTGGGGGATCGGGAACTTCGGTCTCTTCGTCTCGAGCGGAGAAGTCGGGATTGCGACTTCATTCGCTTTATCTCAATTGAACGTCGTCGTGGCGACACTCGGTGGGATCTATCTCTTGAAAGAAGAGAAGACGACAAAGGAACGCGTCTATGTCTTTATGGGAATTGGCTTGATTGTCGTCGCTGGATTTATGCTTGGGATTGCCAAGAGTTAAATTTCGATTATGAAATGATAAGAACCTTGAATGAGCACTCGTGCTAGCGTGCCATTCAGGGTTTTTTTGATTAGCCATATTAAGGGAGAGCAGGAGATGATGTGACCGATAGGGAAGTAATGCCTACTCATGTAATCTACATGGTACAGGGTACGTAACACATTCATGATTGCTCGGAAAATTGCAGAGTAAAGGGGAAACGAATCATGGAATCAAACGTAGTGACGATATCAACGGTCGTCGATGCACCAATCGACACTGTCTGGAAACTGTGGACAGACCCAGATCATATTAAACAATGGAATCATGCGTCTGACGATTGGCATACGACCGAAGCGGAAAACGACTTACGGATTGGTGGCAAATTTCGAAGTCGGATGGAAGCAAAAAATCAAAGCAGGGGCTTTGATTTTGAAGGAGTGTATGAAGAAGTTAAAGTAAATGAGCTCATTCAGTATCGTCTTGACGATGAACGGAGAGTTAGAATTTCATTTGCTTCAGAAGGAAATCAGACGAAAGTAATCGAGGTATTTGATACAGAATCGATGAATCCGATTGAATTGCAACGACAAGGCTGGCAGGCAATTCTCGATAATTTCACTCGATATGCGAATGGTAAGAGTGTATAAAAGATAAACAGATGCTTTGAACAGCAGCTCCCATTTCAATGATATGAACAAGGTTTTGGAGAATACTGAGCGATGCGATGATGTTGAGTGGTGTTTAAGCGTCTTTCATCGAGTTGGAGTAAATAAATCCGTGCACATGGTCCGTTGTGGTGGGCGCTCCTAAATGTGCAAAATGGGCTTAACCGAATTTGTTAGTAGAGTTTCGTCAACTAAATTATTTCGTCCATTCTTTTCTCGATGCGTTAGAAGTCGCTCAGCTCGAACATTTTCCTGTTGAATGTGCGCTCAAGTTGACTCGCTGTACCTTCTTCAAATCGATAGGGAAATTCGAAAGGACTCATATACTATTGGGGAGATTTAAAAAAAGAGGGGTTCGGTCATCAATTTTTGGTGGCTAGACCCCTTTTTTGCACTTCCGCCGATGATTTTGGCGATAAACTTCCGTAGGTGGACTGAAAGGACTTTTTGAGAGAAGTCGTTCTGTAGAGAATGGGAAGAATTTTAGACGTGATGAACGAATGACTACTTGATGACTATACGTTCGAAGGATTGGATTGGTTCGTCCGGACGGTGTTCTCGTTCTCGGGAGTGATGGAACACTCTCCGAGTGGATGCGTGTGTCGCCGATAAGAAATATATTTCTTACCTTTCCGACGGGAGGCACGGAGCGCAAGAGAAAAGTCAAATACAAGGATTTGGGCCGTCTGCTTACGCCCTAATTGAAATTAAGAGCGAAAAGTGTAAATTGATCATAGTGAGTTCTACTAGATATAGTCAACATAAGATCCGGTATCAGCATATCCATAAACTCGAATAGCATCTTCAAGAACCTTTTCAGGAACATGAACTTTTTCAAGGATATCTAAAAGGTCTTTTCGGAGTTCCTCGGTATCTGCCTTAATTTCTAACCATTCAATGTATTTGTAGTCCTCAAGTCTGAAATGATAATACCACTCAGCATCCCACATCGAAATATAGCCTGTTTCAATATCTTTTGTCCGCCATTGGAAGTGAGTGGGATTAATGCACATTGCTTCTCTAACTTCTTCCCATTTTGTATTTCTCATCACTGGATGGGAGTAATAAGAGGTCATTTTAACTAAATCAGGCGAGAATTCTCTCTCCTCTAAGCGTCTCGGGGCGTAGCCCAGCGTAGGCGGGAGATGAATCGCCCGGTCCAAAAGTCTTCTCCTCCTGTGACAGATGTAGC
>NZ_JACSKM010000018.1:0-37350 GCF_018617615.1 Exiguobacterium sp. s189
CCACTCCCCGAATCGATACATAAGCCTTCCCCTTTCTGTAAACCAGAGCGGCGACCAAACAGATGTTTCCTTTTGTTGGTTCCAATATAACAGAGTTTAGTCTAAAAAACATCAGTTTTCTGATATGTCAGAAATTTTACAATTGACGTTTCTTGTCGAATCCGCCTTATGAAAGGGATGAAGACCAACAGTAACTCAATATTTTTTGTTTTGTAGCACAACTGTAAAAAAATAACGATTTAAGTATAGAAAATAATGATAAATATTTTGATTTCAAGAGATTGTGGTAGGGTAGAGGAATAG
Source organism: Exiguobacterium sp. s189 (assembly GCF_018617615.1). Taxonomy (NCBI): domain Bacteria; kingdom Bacillati; phylum Bacillota; class Bacilli; order Caryophanales; genus Exiguobacterium; species Exiguobacterium sp. s189. Next base: position 304 of record NZ_JACSKM010000018.1, read on the forward strand.
AAGGTTTGATAAAGAATAAGGAGATAAGGGAGTACTTAGATCGTGGGGTGAGCAAGTGGAGTTGAACGAGGCAATCATCGAGCGGATGAAGGAGCTCGCAGCGGAACGGAACATGACTATCCACCAAGTCATTCAAAAGGGTGGATTGAATCAGGCGACGATTTCAGAACTAATGAGCGGTAGGACAAAACATCCGAAGATAAGTACAATTCAGAAGTTTTGTGCTGGTCTAAATATCAATCTAAATGATTTCTTTAATGATCAAAGATTTACTTGAGTTTATCCATAAACCAAAAGAGTCAAAGATACTCGGATGTGAGGCTATCTTTGACTCTTTTCATATGCCTATTTCAATAGTTAATCCACTGCTCTTAATGTTTTTTCTGCATTTAAAATTATACCTGATTTATTATTTATTTCTATTTGACTGCCATTGCGCTTCATTAACTCTAGAATTTCTTTAGAATCTAGATCTGTTTTTTTTGATTTGAGTACAGAAATAAAAGCTGTGACCAGAGGTGCTGTTGCAGAACTTCCAGTGAAATAAGTTAGACCATTGTCTGAGGACTCAGTAGTCAGTAAATCAGAACCAGATGCAAAAATATCGATGTTATCGATATTAGGTGTATCAACTACACGTCTATTGTTATCGACTGCTCCGACGCCGATAACACCTTCATAGGAAATAGGATAATAGTCAAGTGATGGATCATTATTTTCAGCGGCTGCTACAACAATTATATTTTTATCTATAGCAGATTTGATTGCATTTTCTAGTTCAATGGTATTTTTAGGTGTAGCTAAGCTTATATTGATGATGTCTACATTTTTTGAAACAGCCGTATTAATGGCTTTAGCTAATTGTTCAGACGTCATACCCATGTCAGTTCCAGCCTGAATAGACAATATAGAGGTATTTGGTATAAGGCCCCCAGGTGTCGTGTGTCCATTTCCTGTACTTACTAAAATACCGCCTACCATGGTTCCATGCATTTGTTGGGAAAGACCTTGGTTACTCTCTAAATATTCTTGATTAATTTTTGCATCTTTTAAAAATTTATTAGTTGTATTTATACCGGTATCAATCACTGCAATTTTTAAATCAATTGATTGTGCATGGGGAAAAATATCTTGTGCATTTATGGTTTTAAGCGTTTCCCCATATAAGCCCTTGTTTTTAAAATTATTATAATACTCTGTACCCATAAAAATAAGTGTTGAGAGTGCTACTACAAGCAATATATAGTTAAAGATTTTTTTTTTCATAAATTGACATTCTCCTTTAGTAAAGTTTCCTTTACGTAAAGTTAGCTTTACGTAAAGGAAACTTTACTGTATAATTCTTATTAGAGCAATGAAGTTGAAACGAAAAGAGGTGAAATTATTGTTAAACAGGTTAGCAGAAGTTAGAGGAAGTTTTGATTGTTCTCAAGAACAATTAGCGTCTGATCTTAAAGTATCGCGTCAAACAATCATTTCTATTGAAAAAGGTCGGTATAACCCCTCACTGCCCCTTGCTTTAAAAATTGCCAAAAAATTCAATTTACATGTAGAAGATATTTTCATTATCGAGGAGGACAACGATGATTTATAGAAAAGTATATTTAGGATTAGGGGTATTCTTCTCCTTATCTACAATCTTGTTATTGTCATTCAGTGTATTTAGTAAGACATCTGATTTAGGTATGGCATTTTTGTCACAACTCTCTCTTGCTTTAATTTCTTTGACTATGTGGCACCTATATCCAGAGATGAAAGAAAATGATGAAAGAATTAAAAATATTAAACGAAAAATGCTTTCTATTTTAAGTGTGACACTAACTGTTCTTATTTTAATTCTTTTCATATGGATGACTTTTTTTGAATTACCTTTTAAAGCTTCCGATGTTTTAAATATAGTTCTCTTTTTAATTGTTTTAGTGGCAACTTCCACTTTAGTTCTTTTATCAAAAAGATATTAAAAAAGCTTTCTATTTTTTATAGAAAGCTTTTTTTTATTATGATTGTGCTTTTGCGATGCAGTATCCCCAGTTGAATCCTGAGATCGCTGCTGCTCCTGAAAGACATGCGATACATCCAGCGCCTGCAGTGATTACACAAGCTCCTCCACAAATAACACCGATAGTAGATGCAGTAGCCCAGCTAATTCCTAAGTCATTAGTCATACATTTTTTGAATTTTGACCATGACCATTGTGGCTGTACATCTGGCTTCACTAAAGTTTGATCAATAGTTTTGTTACCTTCAGACCATACCTGAAGCGATGCATTTTCTTCATCAATATGTTTGAGGTTAATTTCATATACTGAGATGATTTTTAAATCTGAGTCTAAAACGAATGAAACACTGCTAATTGCTTCGAAATTTGAGCTTTCGCTTACAACATACTGGACAAAAAAGTTTCCATTATCCAAAGACAATGCTTTGACATTTTCTGAATCTAAATCTTTAGTTTTTAGACCGCGTAATTCTTTATTCAATTGTTTTTTAGTTGCTTTTACTAAATTACTTTCTAAATCTGAGGATACAGAACTAGTTGTGTCTTCAAAGTTAGAAATTGCCTCTTCAATACCTGGAGTGACTAAAGTGTTATCCTGTGCAGAAACTGAAGAAGAGAACCCGGAGAAAACAAGTGTAAGGGCCATAGTCATGAGGAAAATGAGTTTGACCGTTTTATCGAAATTGAGTGTCATCTTAGAAATACGTCCTTTTTTATTCTTAACGTTAAGACTGTGATATTTGTACTAGCTAGGTACATTTGTATACTAACAAAGGGATTATCATTAAAAAATGGTTATATAATACCAATTTTCAATAATAATCCCTATGATGTGATGAAAATTAAATAAATAACATAAAAATATATTATGATGTAAATTAAAGTTATTTAATATCTCTTATTTTATAGCGATTTATAGCCTTTCTATACATTTCATGTGTTTTTCCGTCAATACAGTTTGTTTCGTATAAAAAATTCACTTCTTGAACGAGTAAGTCTATGGTTTCAAATTCTTTTTTAAAGATATTTCTCTTGATTCCTGAATTCGTTTGTTCTAAACAAATGTAATTGCCATCTCTTTTTTTTAGCAACACCGTTGTGTAAGAAGATTGAGAGTTAATGTAGGATGTCAAGCAAATAGTTAACAATACAACACTACTTATTACTTGAGTTAAGTGTATAGGGCGAATAAGTGCTATATGTGAACTTATAACGTCTTGTAAATTTTCGAATGAAACATTAAATAACGAAACTGAAAGTGAATACATAAAAAGGTTTACAAGATTCAATATTTCTCCAACTATAAATGGAATAAACGAAGTATTTTCAATCTCTATTTTGGTTCCGATTAAGCATAGAGTGGTCAAATAGGAGAAAAATATTATTTCAATTAAGCTGTTTAAAGCTAAATTTGCTCTGTTTCGTTTAGTTAAGTTTGATTTTTTATCAATTTCTTTATCATGAAGGTCTGTATAAAAGGAATAACATATTTCCACAGATCGCATTAAAAGTCGTATAAAAATTAATACGAACATAAGGTCCAAGAAATTTTGAAAAATTGATAAAGGCAAGACTTCCCAAACAATTACAAGTGATTTTGTTATTAAATAAGCAATCAGAAAAACTATGAGTGTCCAAACAGCTATATACAAATTATCTTTATTTCTATTAGATATGTAATTTGCTCGAGCATCTTTCATCTGCTCTACTGGGAGAACACAGTTTGATATTAACTTATTAAACTCAGAAATATCTTGTTTTTTCGAAATGTATTCTAAAAATGTGAGGAGATTTTTACTTTCGGTCAGTGACCCAGAATTTTTAAGAAGATAATAGTTTATGTCACTTTCAGATCGATACATATACAATTCTTTAGGATTAAATAGATAATTCATAATTACTTTATTTTCTTCTTGTTCTTTTCGAATATAAGCTATTGTATACTCTCGAGTGGCGATGTTTTTAATGTTGTAAATGATATAAGTAAAGAAAAGTATAATCGGATTTATCATAACGAAAATAATGAGAACTAATTGAAATGAATATAATGAAAGCTCAATCATTATTGAAGAACCGGATCCAGTAAAGAAATTTTTTAGTACATCGAAAAATTGAATGTAGATAATTAAGATTGTAATGATAAATGAAGAAACTTTTTCTCGAAATCTAATTGCTGTGAAAAACAATGTATTAGTTTTAATGTAAAGAACTGTTATTAATATTAGATTTCTTAACCAAAATAAACTTAAAAAATAGTATGGGATATTTATAAAATCATTAGACGATTCAGCATTCAAAGACACAATATAGAAACCGAAATATAAATTAAATGCATAAAATAACGAAAGTCGAAAAGATGAAGATTGATTTTGAATTTTAAAGTCTTTGTAGCCAAGATTTTTTTTGAAAAACCAATGATTATTGTTTAGTTTAAAAGACTTCATTCTCTTTATTACAATCAGATCAGTTTTATTGTTTACAAAGTCGTCTATATTTTCATAAATAACAGACTGATTTATAGATAAAAAAGTTAATACAAAGAAAACCAACATTCCTAAATCTATCAACGAGTTTGAGGAAAATTCCAACTGAAATAATTTTCTGATTTCTCGATGTTCATAGCCGCTAATCACAATTATGACAATTAGCCAATAAATCAATTGTTGAAAAATCACCTTTTTGTATTTATGCATATCCAATTACAAAACCTACCTTAAAGTAAATTATTTATCTTTAAATAGTATAATTCAAGAAAAAGTATACAGGTAGGAAAAGATGAAAACACACTTGTATACATGTATACAAGTGTGGATAATTTTGATACATTGAAGTTATAAATAAAAAAGGAGGCACTAAAATGACCAATCAGCTTGATCTCTCAAAGCAAGAAGCGATTGTTGTGACGTTCGGAAACTTCAAAGGCGGCACGGGAAAGACAACGAATAGTACTATGCTCGCTTACGCATTGGCCAAAAAAGGCTATCGTGTGTTGCTCTGTGACCAAGATCCGCAGGCGAATGCGACTACCTTGTTCTTGAAGACGAAGGCTGCACGAGAAGATGATTACATAACCTTCGAGAAAACGTTGATGGCAGCAATGCAAGAAGGCGATTTAAGTAGCATCGTAACAGAAGTCACGAACAATCTGTTCCTACTACCCTCTTTCAGTGATTTCGCGCAGTACCCGAAGTTTCTTGAGAAGAAGTTTGAGAAAGAAGTGGACCGTGTGACGTATCTTTCTACTCTTCTCGAACCGTTAAAGAGTGAGTTCGATTTCATTTTTGTGGACGTTCCTCCCACTATTTCCATCTATACTGACTCCGCTCTTTATGCCTCTGATTTCGTTGTCGTCGTACTTCAGACACAGGAACGAAGCTTGCAGGGCGCCGAGGTATTCACACAGTACCTGCAGACATTGCTGGATGATTATCATGCTGATTTTGACATTCTTGGAATCCTACCGGTTCTTCTTAAAAATGGTGCAGCAGTCGACATGGCAACGCTTGAAAATGCCAAGAATGTATTCGGATCGCATAATCTTTTTGAAGGCGTGATCAAGAACATGGAGCGTTTGAAGCGCTATGACATTACTGGAATCGTCGAGGAAGATATGCACGACAAACGTGTCATGGAGACATACGCGAAAGTCGCAGAGGAGTTCTTACAGCGCCTTGAAGCAGAAATGAATTACGTGGAACAGGGGTGAATAACATGTCAGATTTGATTCAAAAACCAGTGAAAAAGCGATTGCTGGACCGTAAGGGTGCAGCGTCGCCGCAACAAACATATAAAGCTGAAGTGTCTGAAGACAAAACAGTGGAATCGAAAGCTACTGCTCAGAAAGAAACTTCAAACAAACGATCAGCTAAGAACTCCGTCAATATGGGTTCAAGCACTGTTCGCGTATCTAACCTCACAAAAAACAAATTGTCAGCGTTAGTGACGATGGGCAAAGCAGATTCAGCAGATGCGATCATTTCAACGATGATCGACGAGTATCTTGAATTACTCTCTTCAAATGAAAGGAAAGAATACGAGATGATACGAGATGTTTTGATGATGAAGCAAAAGAAATAAAAAGGCAGTCCACGACGAACTGAACCTTTATATATTAATGAACGAGCGTGCTCTACTGGAGCACGCTCGTTTTTTGTGTGACTACAATTCATCTAAATGTCATTAAGGTATATTAGTTTGCTGGATGTTCAGCCGCATTGATCTCATATAAGTAAAATTTTTAAAAATGGTAGATTTGTATACATGTATACAAATCTACATGTATACAAATATACATGTATACAAATATACATGTATTCAAATCTACATGTATACAAATCTACAAATCTACATGTATACATCAAAAATGGAATTACCTGAAATAGGGCTTTAAACCAGCGTTTTCAGCGAATTATTAATTCTGAATTTGTATACATATATACAAATCTACATGTATACAAATCTACATGTATTCAAATCTACATGTATACAAATCTACATGTATACAAATCTACAAATCTACATGTATACATTGATTTTTATGAGCGTAAACTCGAAAAAAAGCTGTTGTTAAGCGGTTTTTTTTATGAAAACATAGGATTATGAAGTTCTTTCCAGTAGGGAAAAACGGCATAAAAAAATCTGATAACCTGGCCGTTATCAGATCCAAATCATCTGACCTGGAAGTCAGATTGTTTATTTCACAACGCCTTACCCTAAACCAGCCATCATGAATCGGTTTGTAGAAACCAAGATTTCTAAAAACATAATACGATGAACTGATCCTTTTTCATGCGTTGCTCAAAAGAAAAACGTGACGAACAAAGGCGTCTTTCTTATGCAATCATTTTAGCATTGTTCTTTCTTCTCGACAATGTTCATCGTATTTCAGATAAATGGATACGCAACAATTTACGATGAGCCATAGAAAAGAAGAGAGGAGAATATAGCATGGAAGTATTGAGAAATCTTTATCGAGACCAATTAACGGAAGCTCCGAAACGGGCCTCTCAAATCGAAAGAACCGGATACAGTAAAGAGCTAGGATGGATCTTTGTCTGCCAGGAGTTCACAAAACCACGTGCCATCCGTACATACCGCTCACTCTTCGGGGCAAAGGAAAAGTATACATATTTCACGCCGAACACTTTTTACCGCAATGACCAACGTCATGCGGGTTCTTTGCGTTGGTTAAACGCCATGGTAATCGATATCGATGTCAAGACGCCGCAGAATGCAGGGATGATTTTCCCAGACGTCATGGACCGGGTGACGAGTGCTGGCCTGCCGACGCCGTCTCTCGTCGTCAAGACGCCATCAGGTGGTTTTCATGTGTATTGGTACTTGAAGGAACCAAGACGCGCATTCCCAAAAGTGGTGGATCATTATAAACGCGTCCAACGAATGATTGCTGAGGAGATGAACGCGGATCTTCAAGCTATAGGCGCTGAACGTTGGTTTCGATTACCGACAGAAGAGAACACAGTTTTTCGTTCGGGAGAACGTGTTTCTTTTGACGACCTTTGCGACTGGCTGACCGAGCAGCAAGAGAATCAGTCCAAGAAAAGTAATGTGACTTTAGGATCGACAGATTTATTGTCCCACCCAGCAATTCTAAAGTTATTAGAAGGCGTGGAAGAAGGACAACGTGATAATACTTGCTATACACTTGCCCTCGCATACAAGGCTGCGGGATATGAAGAAGATCAAACCTTATCGTCACTTTATTGTTGGAATGAAAAGAATAACCCCTCACTTCGCCAAATTGAGATTAAACGTAAAGTGAAAAGTGCCTTCAAGCCTGGTTCTCCACTCGGCCCTTCATCGTATTGGATTGAGACATTGTCTGGGATCGAGTTCAAGTATCAAGTCTGGGAAGGCGCAAAACCGCGTGAAGAACGTACATATAGTCATCTAGATGAATGGAAAGAAGACATCCTTGCAGTTTTACGCAAAAACGGAGGGTGTATTTGTGGTGCGCAACGGACGCTTGTTTCTTTAATCACATCATCAGTAGACCCTTCCAAGTGCTTGTCATACGCAACATTCAAACGCCTTGTTACCGTTATGGTAGAAGAAGGACTAATAACAAAGGAAGTAGAAGGAAGAGGAAGATGTGCCAAGACAACGATAATGTTGGTTAAGAAAGACAATGTAATTCTTTTCCCTGTTGCAATCGAATTTAATGGGCTCAACTCCAATACATTTATAGATACGGTGGTGGGCGGGTCCCTTTATTATTCTTACGGTATGAGAAATAGTTCAGATACTACATAGATTGGGTGTGTATTTATGCTCTTTATTCCGCTGTCTTCCCCGGTAATTGTTTCGTTCGCTAGGCTGTTTGAACAGACATCTTCTGTTTACCGTAAACCTAGTCACAATGATATTTCACGCGTGTTACTAGATCTTGGGGTATCTGATGTAGATCCTCGGACCTCTGATTCAGGTATGGGGAAGGTAAAACGTATTGAGTATCTTCTTTATAGTCTGTCTTCTTCTGAAGATACTCTTGAATCTGCCCAAAATTTATTTTTTAAATTAATGGCTATGCTTCATGCTCATGGCGGCTTTAGAAAAGATTCAGAAAATTATGTGGGATTTGAAGCATTTGAGAACTTTCGTAACGTCTTAAAAACTGAAGGTGTATTTATGGATGAGGATGGATCCATCCTCCCGATTGTTTTAGAAAATATAAGTGAAAGCGAGTACGAAGAGGCATTGAGCAAATATATCGTTAGGGCCAAAAGAGGTTCGATGGATGCTGCTCTGCTGGTTGGGACGGGAAAAGATTTGTTGGAAGCTGTATCGTATTATGTGGTGCATAAGAAAATGGGTGTGTATGAGCAAAAGAATTTCCCAACTTTATTAGGATTAGCTTTCACTTGTCTGGGTATCTCAACTTTTGCTTCTAAGACTAATCCTTCACATGTAGAAAAAATGGAATTAGCTTTATATGAGTTAGGTTGCTCTATAAATACTTTAAGGAACAAACAGGGAACTGGACATGGTAGACCATTCCTTCCTTTAATCAATGATCATGAGGCAAAAGTTGCAATAGAGTCTATGGGGATGATTTCTGAATATATGATGAGTAAGTTGAGAGAAGAAACTCCTAAAGAAACTAAGAACGTTAGAACATAAGAATAAATGAACAAAAAATTCTTCTTTTCATGTTATACTTTTCAGGAATAAGGGGGATTTCGTAATGGATAGAGAGTTTATCAAAAATTATATGGATGGAAACCTTAGTGGTGAAGCGGCTGCGCCTTTTATAAAGGACTGGGCGATGAAGATTTTAAAAGAAAACAAAGATCAGCCTGTACCTCTAAAATTTATTAAAGAAGAAATAATGATTAAATCAGGGATTGAGTTCTCTCCTGGTAGTTATAGTGGTGCTATGCGTGATTTAATAGAAGAGAACAGAGGTAGGATTGTAAATCAAAGTCGTGGTCAATACATGTATGTAAGTGATGCAAAAAGGCATGCTATCAATAGTGTTTTAGAGGGTACTATCAGTAAATTGAATGATTTGGCATATGATAATATCTTGACCTTAACGCATGAAGATTTAGATGCAATCGGACAAATCCCGAGACTAATAGATCACATAAAAGCACTTAAGATCCCAAAAGACTGAATCGTTTGTGCGTTTGTGTTGACTGTTCTGAAAGCGCATGCTATAATGTTAATATAGAAAAAGAGCCGTTGCAGCGGCCCTTTCCTTCTATCGATTCAGAGTGCTTCTCACAACAAGGTCACACAACAGAATCTTCGCTTATATTTTTGACATCTTCTACATTAACAGATTCTTTAAGGTGAATCAATCATTCTTTGCACTTAGAGTCAATGTGCATTAAACGGAATTGAATAGATTGGAAAGTCGATTTTTGATTTTCTTGTATGCGAGGAGTTCTCTAGACTTAATGTAGAGGTACGAATTATGACAGTGAGAACTCACACTAGAAGACCGCATTTAGTTCGCGGTCATTTCCGACGCGGCGTATGGATTCAAAGCCACATGCGCTCTGGCTCAATTGTTTCTGAACACCAACGTTAATGATTTTAGGTCGAGTCGGATCATCATTCAAGATGATCCGACTCTTTTTTATATTTATAAAAGGTGGATCTTGAGATATTTAAAGTCCTTGTAATATCATCTACTGTCATCTTGGCTTCATACATCATCATAGCTCTGGCCATGATTTGTTCATCAATTGGTTTTCTTCCACCCATTCTTCCTCTGGCTCGTGCAGCCTGAAGTCCAGCGTTTGTACGTTCGCGAATCAATTCACGCTCCATCTCTGCCAATCCAGCCATCATGGTGAAGAATAGTCGGCCGGCAGCTGTAGAAGTATCGACACCTAACGTAATGATTTGAAGATTGATGCCGCGATCTTTCAAATCATCAATCAATTCAAGAAGCTTCTTTGTGGTTCTCCCCAACCGATCTAGCTTCCAGACGACCAGGGTATCACCTTCTCGTAAATAATCTAAGCACTTCTCAAATTCCGGTCTCTTTTTGACACTGGAAGCCTTCTCTTGAAAGATTTTAGTACAACCAGATTTCTTAAGTTCATCTAGCTGCGAGTCCAAGTTCTGATCAAAGGTTGATACTCGTGCATATCCAATTTTCGTCATGAAGGACCTCCGTTCGTTTGTTTACTCATTAATCATAACAGAAAACGGACGTTGAAAAAAAGATGAGTTAATGGACACTGTAGAAAAATGAAAAGGGCTTTAGATAGCCCTTTTCATTTTTATGTGAATCGATAAACAAACATGTCTTTTTAACGTTCGTTTAGTAGAAAAAATTATTAAGTCATTATGGCTAATCACTATTTATTATACAAAACATAAAAAAACTCTTTTAAGTTCAAGGATATATACGTACCTTGAACTTAAAAAAGGATTTTATTATTTCATTTGTTTGTTTATTTCATTTTCCCATTCATTACTATAAAGCACCTGAAATTCTATTTCTTTTTCATTCTCTAATTCTAGACCTAATTCAGACCAAGTAATTTCACGACCTAATTCATTACATAAAGTAAAAATGTCTTTTTTGTATTGCGTATCTTCATTCTGAAGATGCAAACCTTTGGTCTCTAAAATATGAATCTTTTTAAATTCATTTTCATTCTTTTCAGCATAAACAAAGTCAGGATATATTTTATTTTTTTTCCAACCTTGAACATAGTAGCCTACCCTTGCAATATTACGATACCACCATAATAACTTTTCTTGTTTGTCTAGATAAACAGCTACTGTTTTTTCCAAACCATTAAATTCATCCTCAGAATCATAGTCAAATAATGAAAGTTGAATTGGTGATCCATTTTCGCGCGTAAGCCTTCGACTTGTTTCTTTGACTTGTATACGAGAAGGTATTTTGTAAGCACTCGTTTCTTCAATAAAAAAGTGAATGACTTTTTCTTTAACTAGATTACGGAATACCTCTTCAGCTAATTTGTCTTTTTCTTTTTCTACGTGCTCTACTAATTTATCAATCAAAAACACTAAATTAGTAGAAATTATAGTGGTTGAATATTTTTCTTTTAAAATTTTAATTGCGGTTTCTACAATTTCAAATGCAATCCAGGGATTAGGTATTAGCGTGAGTAAATGACGAGTCATAAATACTGTATCTAGCACTAAACCAGTATTCTCTTCTTTTAAACTTGTTTGTAAAAGAGTGTTGTTATTATCCAAGTTTAAATTTAACCATTCATCTTTTTTTTCTAGAGATGAGAGAGTTAATTCTGCAATTGGTGAAAAATCTATTTTTGACCAATCTATTCTTGGAACTATATCCATGTCGTACGCTATTTCTCGCCAAGAATTTCTTTCTTGGATTACAAATCTAGGCAGATAAATTTTCCCAGAAAACTCCTTGTATTTATCTCTGATATCCACATTAATTTTACGTGTAGGCTCTCTATCGTGACTTTCGACTATCTTTCCTGCTAAATCGCCCATACCGTCTCTCGTCAGTCCACTTCGTATAGCATCTACTATAGTTCCGGCTGATTGACGATAACAAAAAACATAAGACTCATCTAAATCAGGTATGTTTGTTTTCTTTGCGTAGGGTTGTCGTAAGATTCGACCAACTAATTGTGTCATTGCAGTTAAAGCATTGGTATTTGCTAGAACAGTTAAGACATAAGCAAAGGGACAATCCCAACCTTCTTGTAATGCTTGTTTCGTGATAATGTACCGAATTTCACAATCTGGAGATAATAAATCAATACCCTCGATGTCGTTATGGGTACTTGTTTTTTTTGCAATATGGCTTATAGGCACTCCACATTCTTGAGTAAGGTATTCCAGTACGTCATCAGTGTGAATTAAATTTTCTCCACGTTGATCATTTCCTGTTCTCTCTACTTGTATAAGTACAATTGGACGAATATAAATACCAGTTTGAGCTTGATGTTGTATTGCTAATTCTTCTAAATGATTTCTCATTTCTAAGCTTGCTAACATGGTATTTTTCCAGTTTGTACTTGCCTTATTAATAACGTGCATGTCTAGTTTAATCATTTCTTCTTTATTTAAATCTGTACCTGACACAGAAAATAACACGTTACTTGTCGTTGGTGGGGTTGCTGATAATTCAACCATTACAGTTGGGTTAAATCCTTCCAAAGTACTTCTTGCATTTTTACTATATGCTTTGTGTCCTTCATCTACAATAATAATAGGTTCTAGTAATCTTAGAGTATTTCCTAAGGAAGTTCTTAATTGCAATCCAAAAATGTTATCTTCAGATTGAATTACATCTAGATTAGGCACTTTTTTAAGAAGTTCTTCATGTTTAGATTGTTCACCTTCAGGCGGGAAAAAGTTGTCGTAACCACCATCTTGAAACATTTTTAATGTTTCTTTATTTTGACGATTTGAGCTTTGAAGCATAATTAACATTACTACTAAATTTTCTTGAATATCTTCAGGTGAAAAATGATCATTCTTCGTAAGTATTAGAGTACGACCACCGCTTGATATATCTAGAGTTTGGCGATAGGGATGCTCTCGATTACGAAGTGAATCTAAAGTTTGACTAAATATTTGCTCGCTTGGCACAACCCATAAAACAAATCCGTTTTTTTTGTTTAGATAATGCTGATTTAGTAAGTCGATAGTATGAGTAGCTAGAAGCGTTTTCCCCCCTCCCGTAGGAACTTTTAAACAAAAGTTGGGAAGGTAAGAGTTAACTCCATTTCTTTTCGGAGTGAAAGCATTTTCTGTAACTTCATTCCAAGCTTTTTGAGTGAAGTCAACGTCATATGTCTCGCCTATTTCAGCTAGGCTCTTTTGAATACGATTAAACTTCTGTTTTTCTCTTGATAGAGCGTCCGCATAAGATTTAACTTGTTTAAGAACAGCTTTTTGGTAATCTTTAAGTTCCATAGTTTCAGTCCTTCAGCCGGTAGATTTCAAAAGGTAATTGAGAAAACTCAATATTGTATTTATGAAGGTAAGAGTCATCTAGATATTTCATCGGTGCGAACACAAGTTTTTTCTTACTCGTATAATCTCCTAAACTTTTTGCAACCTCTAAATTTAAAGAAGTCGACTTCAAATAATCCAATTCAGGTTTATAAAAAAAGAATACGTCGTATTCTCGACTAGAACCAATATAATTACGTTCTTCATCAACTTGTCTTATATCAAATTCTTCACCTGTAGCAGTATAAAACACATAACGAGCAAGATTCTCATAACTAGGAAGATCCTTACCAAAAAGTATAGACTCCATTTCTATAGGTTCTCCAAGAGTAAAATATGAAAATGAACCTCCTAGCCCTTCTTGGAGCATAGGATTTTTGGACTTTGGTACACCTTTTATCACTCTTCTTACACGTTCGGCGGTAACTTCGTTAGCATAGTCTTCCATTTCTACAACTATGAATTGACGTGTTCCCCCATCTTCTTTATTTAATTCAAGAACAGCTTGAGCTGTTGTTCCACTTCCTGCAAACGAATCAAGAACTATAGCATCCTGGTCTTCATGCAGTCCTATTAACCATTTGTAAAGTTTTACTGGTTTTGGAGTATCGAAGATTTTACTTCCGAAAATTTCTTTAATGCTTTTCGTACCACTAGCATTAGTCCCCATATCATCTAACCAAGTTTTCCATCCCAATGTTTTTTCTTTGTCTCTGATTTTTTCATATGGAACCCAGCGTTCACTTTCGCCATTATATGTAACACCTGAGTCATACGGACGTAATTCCCATTCTGCGTGATTAGGGTTAGCTAAAATCTTTTTCATTTCTTCATTATCCTTCCCCCATCGCCAATGACCTTCTTCTCCGTCATTTTTAATAGGATAGACAACTGTTCCATTAGGCGCTGTAATTCCAAACCACTGACCTGGTCGGTCAGATCGAAGAGAAGTTCCCCCCCATTTCCGAAGTTCGCGACCTTTTCGATATTTTCCGAATTCATCTTCTGAGTCTAGTTCTCCCACAGACACTTCTTGTCTAGAGATATTAGATCCGTCTCCATTATGATAAATTAAGACATACTCATGACCAGTTCTCAGACCTGTTTTCTCTTTCCCACCGCTCGGTTCTGATAGCCAAGGTGCAGTTGCAATATGATTTTCGCTGCCAAATATTTCATTCATAAGCATAATTGCGTGCTGTACTTCATGATCATCAATACACATTGCGATAAGTCCATCTTTGGCCATCAGCTCTTTTAATAGTTTTAATCGTGGCATCATCATACATAGCCATTTGTCGTGTTTAGACAAATCATCTTTATCAACTACTTGACCTAGCCATTCTTGCATCCTAGGAGAATTTACATTATCGTTGTAGACCCATTTTTCGCTACCTGTATTATAAGGAGGATCGATAACGACACACTTAACCTTCCCAGCGTATGTAGGTAATAAAGCTTTTAAACCTTTAAGGTTATCTCCCTGTATAACTAAATTATCATTAAGGCTCACTTTATCTGTTAAACTGTTGGCGGAGTTAGGAATCAACTCATGAAATTTAACATTTAGGTGATGATTTTGAACAAAAGTTTTTCCTGTAAAAGAAATTCTCGGCATTAGATTATCTCCTTAAAATATAATAGGCATGAAACTGAAATTAGTTTGTCTTAACTATAACATTTAATGAACGTTGCAAAAGGTCGTTATTTCTTAAAAGTGACTGTTGAAATGTATTCAAAAAGTGCAAAAGCGAGGCTGTGCTTTCTTATATGATATGAGTTGAATAAACCGTTAATTTTTACTATTGGAAAGTCGAGGAGCGACACTTCGTTTCGTGACGCAGACTTCGAACAACCGCCAGGGCGTTAGTCCATCGATTGTTCCACATGAATGATTGCCTCGAACGGTACATGGATGATCCCGTCCCGCTGATTGGCCAGTTCGACGGTCCGCTCCATATAGTTCGTCCGATGCACAAAGCCCTTGAACCGTTTCATCTCCCTCTCCTCTACGTATTTCACCTCCACTAGATCCCCGCTGAAAATTGCGTCGTTCAATACGTTCTCATAGACGGATAGGAGCTGTTCATCGACATCGGGCATCTCGATCTTTTGAATCTCCTTATAGTATTTCGTTAGTAGGGCCCTATGTTCGGGCATGAGAAATGGAATCCATTTCAGTTCGCCCCGGTCGCGATACATCGTCATCATGATTTTCCTCCCATAAAAACGAACATTTGTTCTTATTTTATACCCGGTTTATCAAGTTTGAACAGTCTTTTTTTGTAAACAGTCATCCGTGCGTCCTGTTTCCGTACTCTAGCTCGCTGGTCGTCGGTGCAAGGGACGTCAAAAAAATGCCGCGCCCTCCGGCCCGTCTTCCTTCGCTTTTGGCTCAAAGCAAGGCTTTTCGCTCGTTGGCTACGGAAGCCTGGCCCTGCGTTTGCTCTACGCATTTTTTGAGGCTCTCCCTACGGTCGCCCTTGCACCGTCTCCCGACGCTCGCTGCGTTCCCGTCAACAGGACGCACAACGGTGTTCGTTCTGAGGACAGCTTATGCGAAAGGGGACAAACCATCATGGAACTATCGTCAATCATCGAGGTCATCCGTATCAAACAAGAGGTTCGCGAGGAAATGGTCGCCCTCGAGCACGCCGTCATCCAATCACCAGGCAACGCCCGACAAATCGGGGCATCCTTTATCGGGGATGATGACCGTGAAGTGTTCCTCGTCATCATGCTCAACACGAAGAATCGGGTCATCGGCGTCCACCGGGCGCATGTCGGGAGCGTCAATTCGAGTGTCGTCCACCCGCGAGAAATCTTCAAATGTGCGATTCTCAATAATGCCTCGTGCATCATCGCCTGTCATCAACATCCGAGCGGGGACCCGAGCCCGAGCCGGGAGGACATCCTCGTCTCCGAACGATTACATGAGGCGGGCGACCTCATCGGCATCCCGGTGCTCGACCATCTCATCCTCGGAGCGGACGAGTCATATGTCAGCATGAAACAGCGAGGTTACATGGGTTGAACGGAAAGGAGCGGGACCGGGGGACCGGTCCTAATCCGTCCGGTAAGGGCAAGGAGGAAAAACATATGTTTTTCTTTTACGGGATCGGCGACTCACGTTGCTCTCGCCTGGATCCATAGAGCGGGATCCGGGGAAAGGTCCGTTTTCGCATAACGAAAACGATATGGTTCGTGTATGAATATTGGACGTTGTTTTGGGCTGTCTCGTCAGAATATTGTTTGATGAAATGATAGAAGTAAAAAAACAGAGTTTGTTTATTGAAAATGACCATGTTTCCGAAACAAGCCCTAGGGCTTACGTGAAATTAGGTGAGATGTTGTTTGCTTGGATGCGAGATAACATGAGGCTATCAAATGGAGAGGATGATTTAGATGGATAAATTCCAACTAGACCAACAGACGATGGACGAAATGACGGAGGTATTGCTACGCCGCCTACCGGATCGGTTAAACGTTAAGAACGGGGAATTTAAACTTGTGAGTATGGATATCCTATACGATGTGAAAGAAGGGGAGTTGTTGACAAGAAGCACAGTTTTCTTCACCACCAAAACGCTTCGATCATATGGGCGACCGTAAGAATTTTCTGGGTGTATACATGTAGATTTGTATACGCGTATACATTTTTTGAGTAGGAATCGTTTCTTCTAGTGTATGGATGAGGACTGAACTGTCTTTTTACGGGGAATCGTTCTATAGAGAACCGGAAGGGGGGAGACGTGATGGACGAGGGGACGCTTGATGACTATGCGTTCGAAGGATTGGATCCGTTCGTCCGGACCGTGTTCATGGAACTGATGGAGCGTCCCGAGTGGATGCGTGTCGTCGCAAGTGAACATTGCGTCGAGAAGGTCGTCCGGTTCGATGAAGAACGGAACTCGCCTTACTTCCACGTACTCATCTATCTGGATCCAGAAGAGCGTCCCATCAAAATTGTGTATTTATACGGGACATGGGTGGTGGCGGATGGGGACGTCAGCTTCGTCGTCTCAGAGCTATCGAAGGATGTATTCGAATATGAAGTGATGCATGTCCATTGGCTCATCAAGTATCGCTTCGAGGATTGGGGAGTCTCTGAGGACGGGGCATGGGAGAAGGAATGGTGATTTGGGCTCATGCGTGAGCGTCTAACGCCTTGTGGCGAAGTCGCTCATCGCACCGCTGCCCCCCTGACGGCCCGATAACAAGAGCTGCTGGCTCACCGCCGCATCTCTATGTTCCTGGCCCTTTCTAACGGGAGGCACGGAGCGTAAGAACAACGTCAAAAGCAAAAGCGTGGGCGCGTCTAACGCCACGCGAGGAACACCATTCGACCGAATGGTGTCTTTGTTCAGGGATTATTGGATGTTTTACATCAATTTAAAATTGCTTCGTCTTTTATTAAGTAACGTACTTTTATCATTTTTCGAGTTAGATGGGAGAGGTGATGGTCGCAAACACGATTGCGGAAATGATTTTCGGCAAATCCATATTTAAACTTCCTTAAAAATTACTATATATTTGTAGAGTTTTATGTAGCAATTATCAGCATAAGAAAGCTACTATTTTGTAATAGTAGCTTGGGTGTAAAGTAGAATTACTAATTTAATGCTCAAGAGTTTCCAGTTTACCACGGAATTCTTTTACGATTTCAATTTTATCTTCCGACATAAATTTAAATACAATTTCAAATAGAGCTTCTCTCTTTATACTCTTTTCTTCTACAAACCACTCAAATAAATCAAAAAGATTTTTACCTCGAAGTTTGTGATAGTACTCTGTAGATATTTCTTCATAAAGAGAAGAGTTTAATATCTCTGGATGGATAGGCATATGTCGAGATTGTAATTCAAAGGTTTTATTGTCTAATATACTCCTAGGACTATCTTTTATTTGATAGTCCCTTTCCTTTAAGTATTCCTCTACTTGAGTAGTATACCATTTAGATAATTCTCTAATTGCTTTATGGTAATCAGAAATCTTACTCGAGTCGATTAATGATTCAATAGAATTTTTGCAAGAAGTATATATATCATTTTCGATACTATATCCTTTAGTAAATATAATTCCTTTGTATTTCGCGGGTATTTCTGAAAATAGCCATAAATCCGAATCTGCAAAGAATAAAATATCTTGTTTCTCAATTAAGTGTCGTGATTCAAACAGGTTTAATAAGTTATTTCTGCCTCCACAAGGCAAAATATCAACTTCTAAAAAATCAAGTTTATCTTCTAACCATCTATATATTTGAAAATCATCTCTACCCTCAACTAATAAAGTTGGTATTTGAGAATGATTCAAATATGATACCATTTCATCAATTGTCATCTCACTCATAAGCCACGATTATCCTCGTTAGTAATACTCTTTAAAAAATCCTTAATATCAATAGGAACTTCTAAATCTATATTTTTAAAATCGTCACTAATTGATTCTTCTTCGAAATTTTTGATAATTTCTTTGTCACTGTATTTAGAATAGATAAAAGGGGAATGGGTAGCAATTATAAGTTGATTATTTGTGTTTTGTCTACGCAAAATTTTCAGAAGTTTTCGTTGCCAATCAACGTGTAAACTAATTTCCGGCTCATCAATAATCATAGGAACGTGTGTATAGAGAGCATTGTATGCTATGAAACTTAACATCTGTTTTTCACCGGCAGATAAAAAATTTGAATCTATAATTTGTTTTTGTTCTCCTAAATTAATCGTGCTACTTATTTTTACACCCTTCCTTTTAAAAACTTCATTTACAATTTTACTAATCGCATCAATTGGCTTAAATGCATCAGTTCTAATATCTTTATTGTTGTTAAGAATCTGTTTTATAGAGTCAAGTTGTTCACTAAAGTCTTGTATTGTACTATTTTCATTTTTACTGTTGATAACAGACTCAATATCATCTGTTAAGCTTTTGTATGTTTTATTTATTTCTTCTGAAATTTCAGCATATTTATTTGTAATTAATTCATTGATATCTTTTGTAGATACTGAAGTGATATACTTGTGGCCTCTTATAGACAATCGTGAAGAAATTTTTTTCATAGTATCTGAAAGTAAAGTTTCTTCATTTTCCCTTTCAAAAGGATGTTGACGAGGAGGTAATTTAGAAGGGAAACCTTCTATTCTTCTAAATGTAGGGAAATAGAGAGATTTTTCGTTTAATTGTGAGACCACTTGAGAACAATAGTGAATACTCTTAAGCTCTGTTTCCGGTGAAATAGTATCAATTACTATAGAATTATCACTAGTATCAATAATTTTAATGTCATATCCAGTGTGGCCATCATCTTTATCAAGTTGAGCCATTTTCTCAGGTGTAGATTTAATCAAGTCAAATTTGTGAGATTCCGTTTCTAGCTTTATATAGTCAAATTCAATTTCATCAATAGCTTTTAATAAATTACCGCTGTATACATACCATATTAATCTTAACAATGTTGTTTTACCTTGACCGTTTATTCCTGTGATTATATTGATATCTGAATTGAAATGGAGTTTAATTATTCTATTTTCATAACTTGGTAAGCCTTTAATTTCTGCATATTTTATCAATTTAAAACTCTCCCGTTCGATAAACAGTAATTTTTATAAATCATATAATTAAAATATACCAAATTTTTTATTGTAAATTAATCATTTGTTATGTTTTGGTCTTTAATTACTTTTATTTTAAAATATAAATAGCTAGTATCTTATTTTTTACTTGATGAATTTTGGCAAAATCCGTCAAATTGCTTTGCTTTTAATCTTTTCATGGTCACATTAATGGAGAGCGTCAAAGGCGGGAAAAGTGATATCACTCTAGATATTCGTTCGAAGATTTAAATTAACGAAAGGGAGAATTTGAGAATCAGTCTCCCTTTTTCATGGGGTTCATGAATGAATCGTATTCACGAGATCACAACTGGCGTTCAGCAAAGAATCCTTTCTTTTTGAAAAATAAACTCTTTTCCTCATCTAGGAGTATGTTATGCCAACGTTCTTCAAGAGACTTTAGAATTGGCTTTTTTAATCGATTGTTTTTTTCAAGGTCATGTAATGGGTGTACGATTTTATCTGAATCGAAGTGACCGCTAATCAGTGGCTGATTCGGTAAAGCAATTGTATAGGCGACAAGTGCGTCCTTACTAAAATCATGATTATTTGCGATACCGAACTGTTGAAACCCGAATCCTTTACCATGAATATACATGAGCGGCTCATCGACACGATTCACATTCAGGTTCGTCTCGAGGGCCGCTTTTGCGTTTAGATAGGATCCCACTTCTTCAGGAAACACACGCTGTACGGCGTGCACCCGTTCGTAGAGTGTGAGGTCGGTGTCTTTCCATCCCATACGACGATCTAGTTGCTCGATATATTCAAGTGGGGTCTGTTCCTTTTCTTGTTCCAACGTGCGCACCTTTTCTAAGTGTAATTCGATATGATCAAGGAAGGTTGCGGATGTCTGGTGGACCTCCTGCAACAGTAGTTCTTTGTCGAGTAGTTCTTTGTCTTTCGTCCAATCTGCCAGATACGAGAGCGAGAAGTCGTCCGTCGGAAACCCGAGCTGATGCGAGACGACATAGGCGACCATCTCGGCCTGGAACTCCTTCTCGGGTGCCGTGAGCGGTTTATTCCGCTCAAAGTTCCGCTCTTGGTTGTGTAACTCAGAGTGAGCAAGCTCGTGAATCAGGACGATAATGTCCTCAATCGATTTGTTCCGAGGGTTCAAGGCGATCGCATGCAGCTCCGGATAGTAACAACCCTTCGCCGTCCCGATCTCGTCGAGCGGCTCATCTAAAAGTGTCACATTGCGGTCATCCGCGAGCGTCGTCAAGGCGTCACGGATGTCTTGTTGATTTTCAAGCCCGCCGTCCCGGTGATACCGTTTGAAGATGTCCGAGACCTCGATCCCTTTTTCGCGCGCATCGGTCTGCGTGTATTCGAACACGTGACCGATCTTGAAATACATCATCTTGCGTGACGGGATGCGACCTTGTTTCACGCCGTCTTTGATTGGCTTCGGTGCCTTGCTGAGCGGTACCCACTCATCTCTATGCAGGGCGTACGTCACAGGGTTCGGGACGAACACCTTGATGCCACGCTCACCTTTTTGGACCTGTGCGCCTTGCTTTTCCCAGAACGGATAAGAGCCGACTGCGACCGCGCCGGGGAACTGGGACTCGATCAAGATCGCGTTTCGCATCGAGTATTGATGGAACTTTCCGAGGAACTGCAGATGTTCCCGAATCTTCTCCGGACTCTCGAAGTAGCTGTCGATCTGTTTTCCCATTTGTTTCGTCAAGGCCTCGAGCTCTGCCTTCCGTTCTTCGTTCGTCTTCATCTTGGCCATCGTGTCAGACTCCTTCCTTCAACAAGTCGGTGACAAATTCATTACTATCCGCAAATTCGTTCAGTTCATGTTCAAGTTGTGGCGACGTTTCCGAGATATCGAGTAACAGCCGTGTCCGTTCGAAATTGACGGGAAGCAAGACGATCTCGTCTTTTGCAATGGCGGTTAAAAGCTGATGCTCAGATATTGATATCGGGATGTCGTACTGTTTTCCATAGATGAGGACCGTGACGGTTTTCGGTTGAAGCGTCAACAGTTGTCCCATCGTGAAGGGACGGTCAAGTGGTCGCATAGAATTCATCCTCTCTCAAAATTTAGTGTGTCCTTCTTCTGTTTTTGATGCTCGATGCGTTCTTGGACGATGCGTTCCGCTGTCGCGAGGAACGTCGGCTTGAACTGGTCCGTCGTCATGATGTCCTCGATGCCTTCGGTTTGCATGAGCGCCTGCAGGAGCTCTGTCAGGATCTGCCCGTGGCGATCGGAACGGTTCGCGGCGAATCGAATCCGCTCGAGTTCCGTCGATATCTGCTCGTTGATCAACTCCTCGATATGACGGGAGACCTGCGTGCTGATCGAGCGGGTGAGGAACTGCATGTCCCACTTCTCGTCAGCCAGTTGTCTATGCTCGTCTGCGATATGATCGATGACCTGGCCGAGGTGGCCGAAACGCTTGTCGTCGGCGAACTCTTCCAAGTACGTGACCGTCTCCGGCTTCAATCGAAGACGGATCTGCTTCAACTCTTCCATCGTCTTCCCTCACTTTCCATATTCGATGTCTCGTTCCAGTTGTTCGAACGCGCGTTGATTCTTCAAATGTTCGAACTCGTCGTTCATGTGCCGCTCAATCCGGTAGAGTGATTCGTTGAAGATTTTTTGTTGGTTGAACGCACGGCGGACCGGATGTATAGGGGCTCCATTTTTCTCAAACTTCACCTGTTCTTTTGACAAGTCGCGCATTTCGGAGAGGATGGCATTCCCCATCCGGGTGTAGAGGTCCTGTCGCTTCGTCGTCCGGTACCGCTCGGCCTTCTCCGTGTCACCGTAGCTGCGACGATGGAACGACACCTCCTGCTCAAGCCGCTCGTTGAAGGTTTGAAACTCTGCTTTGAAGTGAATGTCGATATAGCGGTCGGTCAGACGGTCGAGCGATTCACGGAGCGGTTGCATCCCGTTCATGTTGTAGCGCCATTGACGTTTGTCTTCCGGCAACCGTTCATAGATGTCCTTGAACTGACGGACGAGGTCGGGATGCAGGACACGGTTCGGGAGCGTTTGGATCTTCCGGTTCCGTTTATGGGCGACCAACTCGTCTCGGATGAAGGCGTTCAGTTTCTCCTGTTCTTTTGTCCTGTCGGCGAGGGAATGGATGACCTTTGACTTCATCAGCTCGATCGATTTCGGTTTGCGTTTGCCACGCTCACGCATGTGGCTTGTCTCGACGATGGCGACATGCACGTGAATGTTGTCGGTGTTGTAATGCACGGCACTGGTCCAGTAGGCATGGACCATCTTCTCTTTTTGAAGCATCGAATCGACCGCGTTCCGTGTCGCCTGAATCAATCGCTTTTCGTCGACGAGGTCGTCGTGGAGCACGCCGATCTCGCGTAGCCAGGCGTTGTCGAACGAGATGACGTCCTGCCAGAGGATGCTCCCGTTCTCTTGCGCATGCTTGAAGATGTCGCGGACGGCGCGACGCTTTTCGTCGTTCAATCGGTCGTCCTCGCGCGTGA
Source organism: Exiguobacterium sp. s189 (assembly GCF_018617615.1). Taxonomy (NCBI): domain Bacteria; kingdom Bacillati; phylum Bacillota; class Bacilli; order Caryophanales; genus Exiguobacterium; species Exiguobacterium sp. s189. The sequence continues at coordinate 23,830 of NZ_JACSKM010000018.1, forward strand.
ACAGGCCGCTCGATTTCGTCTCGTCGTCCATGTAATCATGGTACGTCTCGAACTGTTCGCGGCTATCTTTTGCGTCCGGTCGATTGATGTAGTCGAGGTACGTCGTGTAACGACGCGACTTCCTTTTCGTGCCCGACACCTTGAACTTCGACTTGATGACGACACCTGGTGTCTCACGCATCCTGCATCACCTCGTTCAACAATCGGGTCACTTCGGCGAGCTCGTCCGCGCTCCGCTTTAGATGGAGCGTGTTCGCCTCGAGTTGCCGTTCGAGTCGATCGACCTGCGTCGATTGGATACCGTTCGCGCACCAAGAAGCGAGAAGTTCTTTCAAATATTGTTGCCGGGAGCGGTTATGTTTCTTTGCCCATTCGTCAATCTGCTTCACGATGACGGGGTCAATGTCGCGGAGTAACAGATCCATCTGCTTGACCACCTTTCTAAAGGCTACATATTGCCGACGTTCTAAAAAACCGTTAAAAAGAGCATAAGGGGAAACTGCTATCACTTGTCGTGATAGCCCAGGCAGAGCCTGGGGTTTCCGTGATATCACCAAAATTCTAAAAACGGCACGAAATGTGCCAGTGAAATCAGCGATTTGGCACGAAATGTGCCACTTAAATCGATAGCTCCCGGAGCCGGACGCTCAACTTGTCGTGCTTTTCTTCGAGCGCTGTGACCGACTGTTCGAGCTTCTCGAGTTCCAGTATGAGCTCGTTATGCTTCCGGCCGAGGTCGAAGATTTCGTTCTCTTGTTCGACCTGTTCGTCGAGCGAAAGGTAGGGAAGTTCGCCTTCGAGCTCCTCTTTGTCAAGGTCGAGCCGCTTGATCTGTTGCCGTTGTGCTTCGACTGACTGCTGTGCTGTTTCCAAATGCCGTTCGGTCTCCGCGAGCTCGTCCTCGACGAATAGTCTCGTGAAAGTTGTCTCGCCAGATGAATTGTGACTCGCCTGTTCGATGGTCCGACGGTCGGTATAAAGTGACGTTAAAAGACCATCTTCTCGTTCCTCAGGTGTGAGTGCGTCGATTGATTGTGACTCATCCAATCCGTAAATCCGGACGGCCAGCTGGTCAAAGTCGTTCGGCACATCTTTCAATTCGAGCACGTACTGGTCGTTCCGTTCATAAAGAAAATCAACTTCCTTCTCAGAATCTGGACGTGCCTTATAGACGTAGCGGAAGAGATGGTCGTTTGTGTTACCTGGTACTTCATCGAGCGAGAGTCGGATGCGTATTGTCTTGGCCTCTGTATCGTAACTGGACGCGTGGAGCGTCACGCTCTCCCCGTTTAAGAGTCGGATTGGCTCGTTGATTGGCGTCTCATTGACCGGTTCCTCCTCGGCGAAGAAGAACGATGAGGTTCCGAAGAAGAGGAAACCGACGACAAAGAATACGCCGAGTCCGAGGTAGAACCGGGAGACGTTCTGGGTGAGACGTCGCCGCGTTTGTCGTCGCATCTAGATTCCTCCTTCCGGTGCCAGGTCTTCCATCTCGGTGACGACCAAACGTCCGTCGATGGACTCGAACGTCAGGGTCAACAGTTCTTGCGTCGTCTCCTCATAACCCGTCTCGGTGATCAACAGGTCCTGTTCGAACCGTACGAGACATTCTTCTCCGGAGACAGAAGGGAACACCTCGATGTCGCGGACCGTCGTCTCGAACGTGCCGACGTCACTGCCGTCAGCGGCGAAGAGTATGGCCGCGAGTTCCTCCGACATGACGTCTTTCGCCTGTCGTTTCTGGGTCGTGTAACTGTCTTTCGTGATGGTGAAGGCATACTCGACGAAGCGCGTCGCGCGTGTCGTCAGCTCCTCCATTCGTTCCGTCTCCGTCGAAGCGACGACTTGTTCGGTGTCCGCTGACGTATCCTCGGAGGTTGCCGATTCAAGGGAAGTGACGCTCTCATTTTTCATCTCACTAGGGTCTGAAGTACTCGTGACAGTCGTCACTTGTTGATAGAAAAAGGCGTTTGCCGCTAGTGAAATGAGAAGCAGTACCCCGAACAGATACGCGAGGTGACGTGCGGTGAAGTTCATTCCTCCTCCTCCTTTCCATACATCCATGACTCAAAATCCGAAGACCGGGGCGGGATCGATATGTCCGAACCATTCGCTCGTCTTGATCTCGAAATGCAAGTGGTTCCCGCTCGATCGACCGGTCGTGCCGCAGTAACCGAGCGCTTGCCCGGCGTCGATCTGTTGCCCGCTTTGGACGCCGAGACGACTCAGGTGCGCGTACGCCGTGATGTAATCGTCGTGCCGGACTTGGACGAGATTCCCGTACGGCCCCCGGTTCCCGCTATAGATGACGGTGCCACTCTTGACCGCGTGGATTGTGTCGGACTGGGTGCAACTGAAGTCGATCCCGGTGTGGTTGTCCCGTTGTCCGAAGACGATACGCCAGCCGAAACGCGATGTCACGTTGAGCGGGATGGCGAGCGGGGAACGTAACCCTGACAACAGCTCTTTCGTGATGACTCCGTCGGCGACGGCGACTGGCGCGAGGTATTTCAACACCGCGTCGACATACTCGATGTCGCCGTAACAGGCGCCGTGCTGAACCGCACTCGGACGATGACAGCGATAGATGCCGGTGTGTTTCACGCGCTGATACATCATCTGGGAGAACGAGATGGCGAGCTCTTTCGAGTATCGTCCGCCGTTCTCCTGGACATACTCGATAAAGCCGCCGCCGAAGTTGTAACTCTGTAACGTGAGCTGCACGTCCCGGTTCGCCCGTTCAAAGACGGACGCGAAATGCTCGACGCCATAGACGATGCTCTCCTCGGGGGAGGTGATGCAACCGATCTGTCCACACTTCGATTCGCTCGCCTGCATCGGGTCGTTCCCGCGTCCGCCGCTCTCCTGCATCATGAGCGCGAGCACGAGGTTCGTTTGGTCGGCCAGTCCGTGTTTCGTCAGTTCCGATTCGACCAAGCCCCGATATTGGAGCACCTGGTCGCTCACCTGTAGACCTCCTGCGGTATTGAACGTGACGTCGGTCGGTTGTTCGTTCTGGACACCCGTGAGCGTATCGAGGATCCCGACGACGAGGATGACCAGGAACAAGACGAGTGCCGCGATCCCGAGCAGGATGAGTCGCCACTTGAGCGTCGCAAGCTGCCATTTCGCCGTGACGGCGAAGCGGGCCGTTCGTTTCGCGGCCGCCCACATCAGGCACCTCCACCGAACAGGGCGAGCTCTTCAGGCGCGACGTCGACGTCAAAGATGAGGTTCTGCACGCCCGAGATGCTGAGGACGACGCGTCCCGTCTCGAGCGAGGGGATGATGCGCATCTCGGAGTTCGAGAGTTGTCCGTCGAACACCGTCTGGATGATCGGGATGCTTTCCGCGTCCTGTTCGCCGATGATCTTGTATTGCGTCAATTGGAAGAGAGACTTGACGTTCTCTGCGTTCTCGGACTTCGATCCGGCCGGCACGAAGTCGGTGATCAGATGCGACACGAAGAAGATGCCACCGAAATACTTGCGCGCCTCGCGCATGCAACGTTGCAGATATAGAATGGCCGGTTGCGCGATGTCGCGCGTGTTGATCAAGTGGTGCGCCTCGTCGATGACGATGAGGTACTTGCATGCCTCCTCGGTCTGGAGCACGCCTTGGTTATAGGCTTTCAGTTGACTCGAGCCGTTGGCGATCATCCCGTCCCACAGCATATTCATCAGTGAGAATACCTGCGCCTGAAACACCTCGTCCCGCAGGCTCGTCAGGTTTCGGAGCGGGAACGACACGATGAGCTCCTCGTCGAACCGGTCGATCGAGGAGTGTCCGTCGAAGATGTTGCCGTAGTTGTGGACGAGATTCGTGACCGCGAGCTCGATGTTCTCGAGACGCCGTACCCGGTTCGGACTAATGGCATCCTTGATCGAGGTGCGCGTATCGTCCGTGTAGAGCTCACGACGCACGAGGTGTAAGAAGTCGGAGAACGTCGGGTACCGGTGCGCCGGGTGCGTCGTGATTGGCAGCTCGCCCTGTTCGTCCCAGAGCTCGTGCCGGACGTACAGTTCCCGAAGCAGAATCTCGAACTCGTTCGTCTCTTCCTGCGTCGCCGCCGGGTTGATGTAGTGATAGAACACGGCCATCTTTGATAGATGCTGCATGAACGAGAGTGCCTCGTTGGCACTGCCGTCGTTATTCGTCACCGCCTTATAGACATGGAGCGGGTTGATGAGCCCGGCCGATCCGTCGAGTGCGATCTCTTTCCCGCCGAGCTGGCGCACGAGGTCCGAGAACTCGCCGGTGACGTCGAGGATGCGAATCTTGTTGCCTTTGATTGCCTGATCGAGCACCGTCTTCTTGAGGAGTGTCGACTTGCCGGAACCCATCTTGCCGATCATGAGCGCGTTGTAGAACTTGCGCTGTTTGTCCTTGTGGAACAGGTCGAAGATGACGCTCCCGTTCGTGTCGGTCGTCCCGTAATAGGTACCGGTCGCATCCTGGAGCGATGTGAAGTGGAACGGGTAGCCGCCGGCGATGGAGAGGGAAGGGATCTCTTTCCCACGGCGCCGGTTCGGGAGCTTTTGTTGCTGGTCATAGCTCGTGAACAGGCTCTGCCACTCCCATTCCTGTTCGTTCAGGAAGATCGTCGAGCGGAAGTTCCGGGCCTCGAGTTCTTCCATCACTTCCTGTACCTTCACCTCGAGCGCGTCGAGCGTCTTCGCCTTCACATAGAGGCGTAGATGCAGATACTTCATCGTCTCGCCTTGGGTGATCTGTTCATAGAGATCGTTCAGTTCTTTATACGTCTCTCGAGCGTCGATGCGGTCGATGTTGTCCTTCGCATTCTCGAAGCGCGTGTTCTGTTCGGCCATCGACTTGTTGATGGTCTGGATGATCTCGCGCTTGTCGGCCGTCCCGATGTCGAGCGTCGTCAAAATGCCCGGCATGTTCAGGATCGGTTCGAGCCAGTAGTCGTAGACGAGCGACTGATATTTATAGACATGGAGGCACGACAGATAGCCGTCCCCAAGCCGGATAAAGTTGGCGTCGAACTTAATGCCGCCCTGCGGCTGGATTTTGGCGATGACGTCGGGATTGTAGCCTTTCTCGATCTTGACGGTCTCCGGGTCCTGGTGTCTGGACAATTTGTCACGCAGGCGCTGCCACATGCGCGTCACTCCTTTCTTCAGGCGTCGAGTTGCGGTTTCGTGTTCGGGTTGTTCAATTGATAGAGCACATGGACTTTCTGGTCGAGCGTCAGCTCGCGCATCGGGTTCGAGCGGCGAAGCAGTTTATAGAGGTGCGTCTTCCGCTCACGTAGCGTCCGCTCGTCGTCGGCATAAAAAAAGAGGAGATAATCGCGATTGGTGCGATGCTCCTCGAGGTATTCGAGCTCCTGCTTCTTTTTGAGTAAAAAGGGCAGGTAGGCCGGCGTCTGATTTTGTCGAATCTGTCGTTCGATGCTGAGCTTCTGCCGCTCGAGACTGAGCGGTGTGTTCAGTGGCACGACCTTGAGCGGGTGCGTGTACGCTTGCAGAAGATAGGCGAGCGAGAACACATCATGGTCTTTTTCCTCCTCATTCAAGGAGTAGATGTCCTTTGAGGTGAGCTGGATCATGTCGAGATAGGTCCCGTCGCGCATCTCGAACGCCTCGGTCCCGGTGATGTCGACGACTGGCATCAGTTCGGCGACCGTCGGTTTGACGACGACCTTATCTTTGACCTTCCGTTTCTCGACCACGTCCTGTTCGTCAAACCAGGTGCCCGTGCGTCTCGGTTCTTGTAGCGACTCCTCGATGAAAGTCATCTCAGTCACGTCCTTTCGTGTGCGCGTCGAGCGCGAGATAGGTGTCTTTCCGTTTGATGAGCGCGTAATAGAGCGCGTGGACCATCCGCTTCTGCGGGTTCGTCGCCGGTCTGAGCACCATGAACAGACCGAAGACGACGAGAAAGACCGTGAACGGGATGTGCAGCACCGACGGGATGAACGGGAGCGTCACGAGTCGGAGCACGATGAGCCCGACGAGGAACAGGAAGTCGTGCAGATAGAGCATCTTGTTGATTTTCAGTTCGGTCGTGACCTCGTTCGGGATCCGGTATTTACGCATGGATCATCACTCCTTTTTCTTCGTGTTGTCAGGTTTAGGCGGCGAAGTTGGATAGATCCGTCGTGACTCTTCATGGTGCTGGCTATGACGATGCGTCTGATTCTCACGCACCTGTTCGATGATCTCGGTCTCGACGTCGAGCACGGTGTCCTGATGGATGGTCCGCCGGGTTCGTGCTTGGCGTTTCTCTGTTGACGCATCATTCGAATCCGTCGTAGAGAACGAAGACGAGTCGCCTGAAGGTGGTACCACATGAGGTGTCGGTGTCGTCACGTCATTTCTGTCTACTGATTCATCGTGACGATGGCCTGGTCCGGATGTAGTATCGGTGGACCCGGTGACCGATTCGAGAGTCGACGAAGCCGGGATTGGAGAATGACCAGAGCTTGAATGATCGTGAATCGATTCCGGTCTTGGTGTCTCCGATGACGTGGTTGGATGGTCGGGTCCACGTTCGGCATTTGATTCAGAGTTCGTCGCATGAATCGATTCGGGAGACTGGCGGCCCGACGCTTCGTTCACATATGGAGAACTGTTTCCTTCAAGCTTAGATTCTTGCCCACTGTCCTTCGGATTTTTCGGTTTCTCTTTGTCGGTCTGCGTGCGACTTGCGGTTTGGTTCTCCTGAGCGACATTGTCTGGATCAATGTGTCTCTTGGCGTCCATCCGTTGTGAATCTTGTGTCGCCACATTAAGCGGTGAACTATTCTGAGGCACGGTGTTTGAATCCATCCGCGTCGTCGCGGCCTCATGGAGGGATGGCATCTTCGGTGCGCCTTGTGTGGCACGCGCGACCTTCGAGACAGCGTGGGCACCGGCCGAGGTCACGCCTTTCCCGGCGGCATAGGCGCCGAGGGCGACACCCCAGCCCCGTTTGAGCCCGGCATCAATCCCGAACAGCCGCTCGACCATGTTCGGTCCGTCGATCAATGCGACCGAGAAGGCGATAAGGGCGATCAGATAGGCGAAACCGTTCAACGTCTCTGCGAGATAGGCGGTCCCGATCGTGTACAGTTTAATCGAAACGAAGATCAGGATAATCACGAGGAACGTGTTCAAAATGCTTTGGATGACCTTCTTCGTCTTTTGACCACTGTGAAGATCGGCCGGTGCGATGAGAATCGCCAGGACATAGTTGAAGGCAAGCTCGAACGACAGACGCGCCAGTTTGTAGGCAATCGAGAACAACGTGAAGCCCATGATCCCGAGTGTCACGAAGATGGTCAACCAGTTCGGCTGATAGCGGTAGTAGTATTGGTTGTTCCATTCGACGCCACCTTGGTCGAGTTTCGAGGTTCCCATCGTTTCACCATTCCAGGTTAGTTTAGACTGAGAGATTTGTTCGCCAGTACTTCCCAAGCGAAATTCATTACTATCGAATACCTCGTTGATGTCGATATTTCGTAAATGACTTTGAGGCAGAGAGTTCAAAGCCTCACCTTCCAAACCGGAAAAATCGTTTCGGTCATACTCAATCAAATCATGAATGTTTTCTCGTAAAATCTGATTTGATATCGATTCACCGGAATAGTTTTCGCCAGAGTTTTGAGTTGTGAAATCAATTGCAGTATCACTGAATTCACTTACTTGCGTCATCGTTGGAGATAATAGTCCGAGAATGAGCAACGTGATAAACAGATTGATTAAAAATCCTTCCCGATCAAATTTCTTTTGAAAAATGATGAGGTAACCCGTGAATAGGAAGCTAGCAGCTAAAAGAACGTACAAAAAAGGTTGAATCGTAGAAACGAATTCAACCACTTGAGAGTTATTAAAAAATGTTTTAGTTAGTAATATGCTGTCAGTCACTTTTTCAAGTCCATCAATTAATACTGCTAAGCCACGTATTAAAATCCAACCCATTGAGCGGAGGGCATCCAGTACCAATGTACTGAGACTAAGGATATCAGTGAACTCTTGTAGCTTGTTTACGACTTCGTTATCACCCATAGAATCCCTCCATTCAGAGGCTATTTAATGAAGTTAGTGACTTGATCCTTTAATTCATCTTCTGTAAGGGCAGATACATTTAATTCACGACTGATTTCACCGTCAGTCATCTCGTACAATCTGCCACCTTTAAGTTCAGGATGTTCTTGGGTAGAACGTTCTTCAAAATCTTCCCCATTAGGCTGAAACGGATTGAATAAGAGAACGTCTTTCTTTTTTTCCGTGGCGACTTCCCGCACAGTATCAACGTAAGCCCCTTCATTACCTTGACTATCGCTGTCTACAAGAACGTATGCACTTTCTTGGCCAGTTTTAATATCTGCAATTTCTTCAACAGAAGTCGTAGAAAGATAATTCGAACTTTCGGCACCACACGATGCTAAAAGTAACGCACTTCCGAGTAGGACACCAATCAAGATTTTCCTCATAACGTTTACCCCTCCGTCAGACGATTTTCCCCTTTAGTAGATCCGCGATTTTCAGGTTGACGCGGAAGTCGAACTTATCTATTAGTGTAACAGTTTTTGGGGTGTCTGAGGTGTCGTCCTGATAGACGGTCAGAAAGCCGTCGGTCGTCTGGATATTGAGCACGTCGCCCCGTTCGAGGCGAACGCGCTGCGTCTCGATGATCCTCGCGACGACACGCAATTCGTTCTGGATTCGCTTCTCTCTCGCACTCTCGGCCATGGGTTCGGCCTCCTCTCTACGGTGTGCCTTGCTTCAGTTTCTCGAGTCGCTTCGCGATCATCGTGCTCAAAAAGCTCTTCTGGCTGTCGGTGACGTCGTAAATTCCTAGGTTCAGGTTCGTCTCGAACTCAGGGAGGGACATCCCGCCGATGTCATGCCCTTCGAACATGGAGCGGAGGATGCTGTCCTGCAACACATCTCGTACCTTCAAGGACTTATCTTCCTGATTCGATGGAATATTGATATCCGTTTCGTCTTCTTGCTTCGCGAAATGGATACGGATCTGTTCGAAGTCGAGACCGGCGTGACGGCATGGGATGTCGATGTCATGCAGGGAGCGGTCCGTGTCGAAGTCGTCCGCCAGGTATTCGTAGCGGTACTTCATCGCCGTCTTGCCGGTTAGGAAGATGGGATACGACTGGATACGCCGTTTCTTCGTATCTTGACGCTTGATGACACGGATGATGAGCATCTCGCCCTCTTTGAGTCCCATGACCTCGGTCGCCGTCATGAGCCGGCGACCGTCCACGTTCTCCGTCTTCGATTTCTTGAGCGAGAACGTCTGCCCGGACCGCGATTTCGTGACGATGGTCGCCTCACCGAGCTTCTTCGAGATCAGTTCGGCGGTCGACTCGTCCGCGGTCAACAGATAGTGCGTGTTCCCACAGTTGCCGTCAATCGTCTTCCAGTCCTCTCCGTATAGGTTCTCGAGTTGGGAGTAAGCCTGGATGACGAGGTTGAAGCGCATGTTCCGGCCGAGACAGACGGTGATGATGTTGGCCATGCCCTCGATCGGCGGCATATTGCCGAACTCATCGAGAAGGAAGACGACCTGGCGCTCGCATTTACCTTGTTTCGTCTGCGAGGCGACCCGGGCGAGCGCCGTGTATACCTGTTTGATGTAGAGCGACGCGATGACGTTGAAGGTCGGGTCATAGTCTGGGACGATGAGGAACACCGCCACAGGACGGAGCTGATGCATCACCTCACGAATCTGGATCATCCCGTCGATTGCGTAGTGGAACCGTCCACTCTCCTTGTCATGCGCTTCCAGCTGGATTGTCGCAGTGTTTGAGTCGGTTGAGATCTGAATGACGTCCCCAATTTGAAGTGATGATGCGTGGTATACGATGAAGCTGCCGTCGTCGTCCGTCGTGAGCGCATGGGTCGTCCCATCGGGGAATGTGAACGTGAGTCGTTTCAGTGGCTCGGCCCGTCCACTGATCCAGCGGTTGAAGCCGATGCGTCGCATGTCGAGCGAGTTCATCGACGTCAGCTTCCCGGTCCCGTTCAACGTGAAGATCCCGAGTTTCGCATTCGTATTGGCCAAAATACTCGCCCGGGTCTGGCCACCCGAGAAGTGGAGCGTCGCGAACTGGAGCCGGGCGGGATGGTTCTCCGAGAATCGCTGAAAGAACTCATCGAGCGCGGAGATCTCCTGTCCTTGTCGCGTCACGACCGTCCGCGACCCGAGGTCCGAGAGCATGAGGGCCACGTTGTACATGTTGATCTTCTCTGGTGTATCTTTCGCCTCCTCACAGAGCCCGAGGATGAGCGCCGTGCACAGGTCGATCGATGAGTTGGCCCAGAACGGGTCCCGCGCCTTCGGGTCATGGTACAACATGAACGCGACCGAACGCGCATACTGTTGGGCGAGCGAGTAGTTCTCTTCTAAAAACGCGTCGATCGTCAGTTGCAACAGGTTGTATGACATCGATTGGAGCGGGTTCATCAGGTTTAACACCTCGACCTGATAGCCGCGTTGCTCGAGTGTTTCCTTCGAGGCGGCGAAGAGCTCACCTTTCGGGTCGTTGATGATCAGACTCGCCTGATCACTCGCCCGGCTGTACAGATCGATCGTCGAGAAGACGAACGTCTCGCCTTTGCCGGATCGGGTCGTACCGATGACGAGGTTGTTGACGGGCGAGTCATCGATGAACAGCTCGTTCTTGACCCGTCCGACGGGGACACCGCCCAATCCGTCATACCGTTTCTTCCGGTCGGGGACGCGACGGTACTGTTGCTTCAATTCATCGAATGAGGTGAAGCGGGCGCTCCCTTTCTGATTTTCTCGCAGATCCCGGAAGTTCAGCCATACCTTGCCGAACACGACCAGTCCGATGAACAGACTGAACGCGATCAGTCCGAGCAAGACGATCGAAGAGGGAAGACTCACCTCCAAGAACAAGGCGGGTGAGAGCGTCGGAATCGTCGCCCCGGCCAACAGCCCTTCTTTTACTATCGGGGTCATGATTTGTCGAATGATGTTGTAGATCCCGTTCAGCAGATAAAAAATCCCGACCGGCAGCACCATTAGGCAGAACAGGGCGAGGAAGATCAGACGTATCGGGAATCGTGGTGACAGAGACTGAGTTCTCAATTATTTCACCTACCTTAATCTGAATAAAGAATTGTATCTAGATTAACTTCTTCTGCAGCGATAGCGGCTTGAATTTTCTCACGGGCCGAAGTGTCCTTGCTAGAGGTTTTCTTCAGTTTCTCGTTCAGTTTGTCGATTGCGGCCATGCTGTCTTGATAGTTGTCCACTTTTTCTTGTACGGCAGTGTCGTTCGTCTTAGACGCCCACCCATTTGCGGACTCGATGTCGCCGAGATAGAGATAGGCGGTCACTTTCGCGGAGACGCGGGGAGCGGTCCACTCCACGTTATCCATCTTGGCCACGGTCTCATGATCCCGTTCCAATGCAGCAAGATCGAACGTGCCCTCATCGGTCGGATGTGACGCTTGGAAGTCCTGGAGACGTTCCAATCTCTCCTGATCGGCTAGATTGAGGCCAGCCAGCTTCGTTTCGATCAGGATGGGGTCATCCGTGAGCTCGAGCGCTTTCTGATCTTCTCCTTCCGCAAGATAAAGGTCGACCAATAAGGCATTCTCTTCCTCGGACCGGTCTTTCCGTTCCAGTAAAGCGATGAGCGAGGATTCCTCACCTTGGAGCGCCTGGTCGTAGGCGTCTAACCATGTTTCTTCTCCACCGGTCACTTGTTCGGCGTGCGTTTCTTTATCGATGAACCATTGCGCGGCAGTGAACAGGGAGGTGAATAGAATCCCGACTGTGGCCGCCCCGTAGATGAGGCGGCGTTGCAAGCGAGTCAGCCGTGACTGATAGGTCGACGAGACGATTGTGATTTGTTTAACGGATTGGCGCTTATAGTGGTCCGGTGTCTCGGACTCGATTTCGTCGAGGATCCATAGTTTCTTCGCGTTATCCTCTTTCTTCGTCCGGATCCGTAGTACCCGATCTTTCACCTGATGATACAGGTTCGGATACGTTCCTTCGGACCCGAACGTGAACGTCCCTCGATAGAGCAACTCGTCTTTCTGATCGAAGAGCCGGAAGTCACCGGAACAGCTCGTCCCTTCGCTACTGAGCGCATGATGCAGGTCATGTGTCGCGACGACGGCCTCGGCGAAAGTAAACCGCTCATAGTTCTGGATTCGTGTGTCCGGCACGTCGGTGAATCGTACAAACAGCATCTCGTTCCTCCTCTCGTTTCAAGCAACAAAAAAAGCCTTCCGATTGGAACGCTGTGTGCGTCTGCATTAGAATTTGATGTTCTGGTCGACCATCTCGGCGAGCGTGAACGCGCCCATGACGATGATCAGGCCGACGGCGCCCCCGACGAGCCAACCGACCGCCTTCGAGCGGCCCCGATCCCCGCCGAAGATGAAGTAGAAGCCCCCGATCGCGAAGGCGATGGCCGCGGCGATGACGGCGAGTCCCTGGAAGAACTGAAGCAAGCTGAGCCCTGTCTCATTGAGTCCCATGTCGTTCCCTCCTTAGTCCTGGTGCGCCGGCGACTTGAAGCTGAGCTTCGCCTCGAGTGCCTCCAAAATGAGTTCCTGGTTGTCCTGGATGACCTGTTGATGCTGTTCGTCGAGCCACTCCTCATAGTCCTTCCCACGGATGCGTAAGAGTTTCTCGGCGAAGCTACGGTTCTGTTTCTGTTCTTTTGATGCCACGGTACACACTTCCTTCCCTTGATCTCGTGATGTGCAGCAGCACATCATTAAGGACAGTCGGATTCGGTGCGGTGGGTTTTTAGCCGTTCCCCCACGAACTCTGCTCCTCATGAATCGAAGGAACTGTACAGGGTTTTTCGATGACCCGGAACGATGTAGTGACCTTGTGGCGAGTTTTAGGCGACTCTCGCCGAACCATCTGTGCGTAGATCCCGCCCACCCGGTCACTGGTGAGGGACACGCCGGTATGTGATTGGATTGGACCATCCTTAAGGATGTGCTGCTGCGTCGTTGTCGGTTACTGGCGGACTCGTTTTCGCTTCTTGACGTGGATGAGCTCGTCGTTCGGATTCTTGCGTTTCGCGAGCACGTGAGCGTCATAGACGACCGTGCGGATCCGGTAATAGAGTTGCGTCAGCTGGACCGCCTCACCGCTCGCCTTTTCGATGCCGATGAAGCCATGTAATTCATACGTCTTCCCGTCGAACGTACGAACCGAGTCGGCCTGCGGCAACTCCTTCAGGTCGAATCGACGTCGCTCGAGCTTGGTGACGGAGCGCTTCGTCACGTAGCCGAAGTCGATGGTGTCCCACGGCACCGTCGCGAGCGTGTGTCCGAACGCACGGGCCAGATGATCGATGTCCGCGATCGATGGCACCGAGCGGTTTTGTTCATACTGGCTGATAGCGGGCTGTGAAATCTCTCCAAATGTCTTCTCTGATAATTCAACCTGTGACCAGCCTGAGAGGCGGCGGTTCTCCTTCAACCACTCCCCGAATCGATACATAAGCCTTCCCCTTTCTGTAAACCAGAGCGGCGACCAAACAGATGTTTCCTT
>NZ_JACSKM010000019.1:0-18203 GCF_018617615.1 Exiguobacterium sp. s189
TCCCATGCCGAACACGGAAGTTAAGCGTCTCAGCGCCGAAAGTAGTTGGGGGATCTCCCCCTGTGAGGATAGGACGTTGCCAGGCAACAGAGAGGACGACCGAGCATACGCTCGGTCGTTTTTTTGTATGTACGATGAAATCGAACTCCGTATTTATATCCCTTTTATTATGAAACTCCGAACAATTCTCATCATCTATAGGGGAATGAACACAATTCTGACTTTTCTGAACATCGGGAATTGAATTGCACTTTTGCATTATACCTGTTACCATTACAGAAATATTTCGAAACAAAGATGTAGGTAGAACGAGAAAGGGGCCATCAATTTTTATGTGGGAAAACAAGTTTGCAAAAGAAGGTTTAACGTTTGATGATGTATTACTCGTACCGAGGTTCTCAAATGTTTTACCGCGTGACGTTGATTTAAGCACAAAGCTCTGTGAAGGATTAGAATTGAATATCCCAATCATCAGTGCGGGTATGGATACCGTCACGGAAGCTCCGATGGCGATTGCTATGGCCCGTCAAGGCGGTTTAGGTGTCATTCATAAGAACATGTCAATGGAGATGCAGGCTGAGCATGTCGATCGCGTTAAGCGCTCAGAGAATGGTGTCATCACAAATCCTTTCTATTTAACTCCAGATCGTCAAGTGTATGACGCTGAGTATTTGATGAGTAAATATCGCATTTCTGGCGTACCAATCGTCAACTCAGAAGAAGAACGTAAGTTGATTGGTATTTTGACGAATCGTGATCTTCGTTTCATCAAAGATTATTCAACCGTCATCAAGGATGTGATGACAACGGAAAACCTCATCACTGCAAAAGTAGGTACATCGCTTGAGGAAGCAGAACGTATTCTTCATCAACACCGCATTGAGAAACTTCCACTCGTCGATGAAGCTGGCGTATTGAAAGGTCTCATCACGACAAAAGATATCGAGAAGGTCGAGCAATTCCCAAACGCGGCAAAAGACAAGCAAGGTCGTCTTCTTGTAGCAGCTGCAGTCGGAGTAACAAAAGATGCAGCATCACGTGCTCAAGTACTTGTAGAAGCAGGCGTAGATGCATTGGTTATCGATACAGCACATGGACATTCGGCTGGTGTGCTTGAAAAAGTTCGTGAGTTGCGCGATACGTTCCCATCGCTCCCAATCATTGCAGGAAACGTAGCTACTGCTGAAGCGACACGTGCTTTGATTGAAGCTGGAGCATCGGTCATCAAAGTCGGAATTGGACCAGGATCAATCTGTACGACACGCGTCGTTGCAGGCGTTGGTGTTCCACAAATCACAGCTGTATATGATTGTGTCACAGAAGCAAAAGAGCATGGTGTATCAGTCATCGCTGATGGTGGAATCAAGTACTCAGGCGATATCGTCAAAGCCATCGCTGCTGGAGCAAACGCTGTCATGCTTGGTAGCTTGCTTGCCGGTGTGAAAGAGAGCCCAGGTGAGATGGAAATTTACCAAGGTCGTCAGTTTAAGACATACCGTGGTATGGGATCTGAAGCATCGATGAAGCGCGGTAGCCAAGACCGTTACTTCCAAGAAGCAGACAAAAAGTTCGTTCCAGAAGGAATCGAAGGACGTGTCGCCTATCGTGGCGAACTAGCTGACACGGTATATCAATTGATTGGTGGTCTTCGCTCAGGTATGGGATACTGTGGCGCTGCCGACATCCGTGCCCTTCGTGAAGACACACAATTCATTCGTATGACGGGTGCGGGCCTTCAAGAAAGTCACCCACACGATGTCAATATCACAAAAGAAGCACCGAACTACTCACGCTAATGTAAAAAGCCGCCATCCTGTACACTCAGGATGGCGGTTATTTATTTGCGTTTCTCTACTAAAATCACGGTACCCCCTTGATCTTGAGCAGGAAGTGAGACGGTGACTTTACCATTCTTTTGAACGATGTATTGTTTACCGCTATATCGGTCAATCAAAATGGTTTTCGCTTTATATGAAGTATTAAAGGAAACGGTTTGCACTTTCTCTTTCGTATTTAATCCGACGAGAACCGATTGTTTTCCATAACTTCGTTTGAAGATCGAATAGCCAGCCTCAGATTTCGAAACGATGGACGAACGTGTCCCTTTACTAAATACGTGCGAATAGTCTGCACGGATATTCAAAAGTTTTTGATAGTGCGTATGCATCGCTTTTCCTTCACCTTTGACGCGAGACCAGTCGAAGTCATAGCGATTTTCATTGAACTCGCCTTGATCCATATCGCCCGCATGCTTCCCGGATTGACCGACTTCTTCTCCGTAATAGATCACAGGTTGACCTTTCGCCGTGATTTGAAGAGAGGCTGCGACCATTTGCTTCCCAGTATCCCCGCCTGCCCGCGAGACGAGGAAGCCGTCTTCATCATGACTACTCAAGAATTGTCCGAGCGTCGCTTCGTTCGATAATTGCGTATTTCGATATTGAAGCGCCTTTTCAACGTCTTCGATATTGCCATTTACGAATCGTTCAGCCTGATATTTAAAATCAAAGTCGAGCAAGGAATCCATTTGACCACTTCTTAAGTAGCCGCCTGTGTTGTTGATACTCGCCCCGTAGTGCTCCCCAATCAATTTGAAATTCGGTTTGATTGCTGTTAATTCATTTTTAAAGGATTTCCACGTTGTGGAGTCCACGTGTTTGACCGTATCGACACGGAAGTAATCAATCGTGTTGCCTTTTTTCGTTTTCGACCGTTTGATCCAATCTGTCTGCCATTTCACCAACTGTTCTCGAACGGCAGCTTCTTCCGTCTTGAAGTCAGGAAGGCCGGATAAGGACATTTTGAGATCGTCTCCGTCGACCGGATTTTCACGAATCATCCCATCGAATACCTGTCGTTCTGCATCCGTTGGGAAGTTTGTGACAGATGAGCTTGCCCCAGGCTCCATTCCGTAGCCGGGGTGGTTCAAGACGACGTCGACCATAATCTTCATTCCACGTTTATGCGCTTCATCAATCAGTTTATGGAAGGCGGCCATATCCCCGAGATGTTCATCAAGTTTTTCAAAGTTCTTGGCCCAGTACCCATGATATCCATACTGAGAACCGTCTTTTCCATATCGTAAATCCCAATCGATGTTATCCACAATTGGCGTGATCCAAATCGTATTGATCCCAAGGTCGTCTAAATAATCGAGTTTTTTCGTGACACCTGCAAAATCGCCACCATGGTAAGACTCAGGATGGTCTTTGTCATAGTATTCACGATTCGGGTTGTCATTGGATAAATCTCCGTTGTAGAAGCGATCCGTGAGCATAAAATAGATGCGCGCCTCATCCCAGTCAAACGCTTGTTTTTCCTTCAGTGTTTTAGGAACGACACGAACTGTTGTTTTCGAGTGATGAACGTTCCCGTATTGGTCGATTGCAGTGACGGCAAGCGTCTTATTTCCAGGTTTGACTGTGTCTTTCACCGCGATTGTTTGGGCGTTTAACGCACGATCGATGTGTAACTTCGCAGGACCGCCGAGTGGGCGTGCATCGATATAGAGTTCTCGGAGTGTCACACCTTTTGGCAAGGTCGGGTTTACTCGAACGACCGCATTTTCACGAGAGCTAATGGCTTTCGGACTCACAGAAGAAGTGAGTTTGACGGTTGGTTGACGATATTCGATTTGAGAAGCCTCGAAATAAGGATCTTTCACTTCAGTCGTGACGCCGTCCTTCGTGACGAGATACGTGTAGTCATGGATTCCTTCAGGTAAACGTACCGTGTGGCGGAACCACTCGTTTTCTGGCTCATAAGTCATCGGGTACGTCTCACCATTGATTTTGAGTGCGACCTGATCGATTTCATCCATTTCTCCTGCTTCATAGAGTGCTACATCACGATAGAAGAATTGAACCCCATCTGTACCGTATTCGGGACCACTGATTGTCGGAACTTGATGGAAGGCACCTTTTCCGCTTTCGACGACGACCTTCGTGACGCGGTCTTCTCCGAGCGTGACGTATCTGTCTTCTCCATAAGCATCCTTAACGGCCCAGTCCGTACCTTTTCGAATGACAAACCCAACTTTCGTGGCGTCTTGACCAACCGGGATACGGAAGATGGCCCCATCGTCAGTTATCCGGTATGGATCGACTTGTCCGTCTTTTTTTCCTGTGCTCCATGTCCATAAGTTCCAATCCGTATAGTCATGATCGGCACGGACATACTTCATTTCGATATAGCGTGTCGTTTCCCAAGGATCAGCGAGCTTTGTTGCTGTTTTAAAAGTAGTCGTCAATGCCGGGAGTGTTGTATTCGAAATCGTTCCAGTCACTGCACCTTCTGGAATAGTAGCCGTATATGACGTATTGAGAGCGAGAGCTTCTTTCGGTTGAAGTGTCACGCTCGTACCATTCGTTGTCACATCAACGGGAACACGCGTCTCCCCTTGTTGTAAGGTAACCGATGCCGAATCGAGACGGACAGGTTCATTGAACGTCCATGTGATTGGAGCAGACACATCCACATCAATGGATGATGAGGCCGGGGTCACGGACGCAACTTCAAGTTGGTCGATCGTCTCTACCCCATTTAAGGTGAACGGGGCACTATAAACAGATTGTGTAGATGGCGTGGCGGACACGTTCCAACTATTGGCCAATTGATTGGCAGCATTACTCGGAATCGTATCGAACGCCCCATGTTCTCCGGCGTTATTTCCGCTTAATACAGTTAAGGCGCGAACTTGATCTCCATTGTTTAAGCCGAGTAATGACAGAGGAACTTTTCCTTCAAATCCTTTCGTTCGGTCTAAGGCAAAAGCCGCACCGTTCAACTGATTCAATTGTAAAAGTGGTTTCTCTTGACCAGCCTGATAAAGAGCAGCCTCTTTTACATTCTGATCGCCATCGACTCGGACGAGAATATGATACTGAGGCGCCTTGTCGACACCTTTAAAATCGAATGGATAACCGAGAGGATTCGTCGATACACCTGAATCTTCATCATTGATTTGAAGAGCGATGTTGATATATTGCCCGTTGTCTCCCCAGTTTGGGACATTATTCGCGTCAACGTAAAAATAAAGGTGTTGGGCATCATTGTTTATGTATAAATCACCGACATCAAATCCTTGCCATCCAGCAGTGGGCGAACTTGCGAGGGCGGGAATATTAGCCCAATCTGTTTTTGCCCCATCAATTGTGATTGCGGTCGGTTCAGCCAATGCGTTCATCGGAATCCCGGCTTGAATGAGCAATGCACCGGACAGGAATAAAGTCGAAGCCTGACGAGCAGTTTTTTTCTTCATGAGACACCTCTTTTGTTTGAGTTAAATTGCACAATTTTATGCAAACGTTTTCAAAAATAGTTTAGCGGAAGTTGTAAGCGCTAACAATATGTTTTTGAAAAAACAATAAATAACCGCGTCTCCTGTTGGTTGAGGAGATGCGGTCATGATTCAATAGTGACGAGTGAACCTTTGACGATGAGTCGTTCCGTCGTATCGAACGTACAAGTGATCAGTGTAAGGGTAGGAGTAGCTGTTTCATCTAATACATCAACTCGTTCAGGAGAGACGG
This sequence comes from Exiguobacterium sp. s189, assembly GCF_018617615.1. NCBI lineage: Bacteria > Bacillati > Bacillota > Bacilli > Caryophanales > Exiguobacterium > Exiguobacterium sp. s189. The sequence goes on from NZ_JACSKM010000019.1 coordinate 5,532, forward strand.
TCTCAAGCGATGTCACGACGTATTCGTAAGTGTGCGTATCATCTCGAAGATAGATCTTCATACCAACATGGACTTCATGGAGTGGACCGAATAGAGCGGTCGCATGTTGTAAATAATGACCGGCTAGTGCGTAATTGCCTACCCCCATTTGTTGATCGGGATCCATGGTTCCCGCTCCGACGGCGAGACTCTCATCATCTAATCCTTTTATGATCGGGAGTTCCAGTGAAACATCTGGAATCGAAATGACACCGATTGTCGGTAACTGATGAAACCGATTGCGCGCTTGTAAGACGTCCGTTAAAGAGAGTGGTGTGACTGCCGCAAAATCATAACTCGACTCAATTTCACTCTCGTCTTGTAATTCCATATGTTCAACGACATATTTACTCGTTGAACTGGCGATATTCTCTTTCCAAATCGAACTCGTTAAAAAGAATAGACCACTGCCGAGTAAACAAATTCCGATAATCCATCGAACGTGTCGCTTCATGGAGTCGCTCCTTTCGGGATTGCCCAGGCATCCATCAACTGATCAATCACATTCGGTAACGAGGATTCAGGCAAGTGCGCAAAGCCAAACAAAAATTGTTTGTGCGAATCTGGGTGTATGATGCGATAGTCGTTCATCGATTTGATGGCGATCTCGAACGCTTCAGCGGATTGTTTCAATTCTTGCTCTGTCCGATCGCTGATGACGGTCAAGACAACGTGCAATCCAGCGCTCGCACCTGTCACAGTGACAATCGGTTCGAATGGACGGAAGGCAGCGAGCACGATCTCTAACTTGCGGCGGTATATTTTTCGCATCCGATTCAAATGCTTCTCGAAGTCACCACTCGACATGAATAGAGCCAACGTATGCTGTTCGAATCGTGGGACGCTACACGTGAAGTAATGATGCCGCTCTCGGTAACGATTCAAAAGAGGTGTTGGTAACACCATATATCCAATACGAAGGGATGGCATGAGAGATTTCGAGAAAGTACTGATATAGATGACACGTTCGTTCGGGTCCATACTTTGAAGAGACGGGATGGGTTTACCACTATAACGGAACTCACTATCGTAATCGTCCTCAATGATATACGTCTGGTGAACGAGCGCCCAATTCAATAAACGCTGGCGTCGACTGACGGATAGGACTGTACCTGTCGGAAATTGATGGGCAGGCGTTACGTATAGCGCATCGATTTCATGGCGTTCGAGCTCACTGACACAAACGCCACTTTCATCTACGGGGATTGGGATAGAGGTGCGTCCCTGTTGCTTGAATAAAAGACGAGTGAGCGGATAGCCGGGATCTTCAATGCCAAAGACCGATGCGTCAGGTAACAAATCCAAAAGCTGTGGAAGGAGTTGTTCCGTCCCTGATCCGACGATGATTTGTTCGGGTGAGCATTGGACGCCTCGTGAATGATAGAGATAGGTCGCAATTTCCTGTCGTAGTTCGAGATCCCCTTGGACGGAACCTAGCGCAAGTAGTTCGTGATGAACTTCATCAACAACGTTCTTGACGTGTCGTTTCCAACGTTCAAACGGAAAAGCAGTCGTATCGATTTGACTTGGCGATACATCGTACGTATATGTCTTTTTAGGTGGAGACGGCGTGATGGTGCTGTTCGATCGCCGGACGTACAGTTCCTCTTGCGGCAACACATAAAATCCTTTCCGGGGAACGGATTCAATGTACCCTTCGGCGAGTAACTGGGCGTAAGCGAACTCGACTGTCGTCTGAGACACATCCAAAAATTGAGTCAGTTTACGTTTCGAAGGTAACTTAGTACCCGTCTTTAACGTATCGCCGACGATAGCATCCCGAATGTGTTTATATAACTGCTCATATAGCGGGATGGATGAGTCTTGTTCAAGTGAGAAAGTAAGCATATCCATAAAACGACGTTCCTTTCTTTACGAACCGAAAAAGAAGTATAAGAGAAAACCGAGGATAACCAAGGTTGAGACAATTCCAGGTGTACCAAATGAGGCGCGATGACCTCCTTCAAACGGATCACGATCGAACATATTGATTCCTCCTTTATACTTCAACACGTTCGAGATAGTAGCCATAGAGTCCTTTTTCCAAACTGACCACTTTAAAAAATAATAATCTGGCACTTTTAATATAGTCAATCCGGCTTATACTAGCAAGTAGAACATGAACTCATGGAGGGATTTCAATGGAAAAGAGACAAGTGGGAACAGATAAAGTAAAACGTGGGATGGCTGAAATGCAAAAAGGTGGCGTCATCATGGACGTCATCAACGCAGAGCAGGCGAAAATTGCTGAAGCTGCAGGTGCGGTTGCTGTCATGGCACTTGAACGTGTACCTTCGGATATCCGTAAAATGGGAGGGGTTGCCCGTATGGCCGACCCAACGATCATTGAAGACGTCATGGGAGCAGTATCTGTTCCGGTTATGGCGAAATGCCGTATCGGACATATCGCTGAAGCGCGTGTCCTCGAGTCGATGGGGGTCGACTTTATCGATGAGAGTGAAGTATTGACGCCAGCAGACGAAGAGTTCCATTTGTACAAACGCGACTATACAGCACCGTTCGTATGTGGAGCACGTGACCTTGGTGAAGCGGCGCGTCGTATCGGCGAAGGCGCAGCGATGATTCGTACAAAAGGTGAGCCAGGAACAGGGAACATCGTGGAAGCGGTTCGTCACATGCGTACCGTACAAGCACAAGTGAAACGTCTCTTGTCGATGAGCGTGGATGAAGTCATGACAGAAGCTCGTGACCTCGGAGCTCCATTTGAAGTGCTTATGCAAATTCGTGAAGCGGGTCGTCTCCCGGTCGTTAACTTTGCAGCGGGTGGAATCGCGACACCAGCGGATGCTGCCTTGATGATGCACCTCGGAGCAGATGGTGTCTTCGTCGGATCTGGTATTTTCAAAGCAGAGAACCCAGAGAAATTCGCACGTGCCATCGTAGAAGCGACAACGTACCACGATGACTATGAGCGGATCGCGCACCTTTCAAAAGGATTAGGTGAGGCGATGAAAGGACTCGACGTCCGTACGCTCAAAGATGAAGAACTCATGGCACCACGAGGCTGGTAAGATGGTAACGATTGGCGTATTAGGGATGCAGGGTGCAATTCGTGAGCATGTTCGCATGCTTGAAGCGCTCGGTGCTCAAACCGTTGTAGTCCGCTCATTGGAAGACTTGAAAGCAATCGATGGATTAGTCTTACCAGGTGGAGAAAGTACCGCGATGCGACGTTTACTCGATCGTTATGAGTTACTTGAGCCACTTCGCGACATGGAGACGTTACCGATGTTTGGTACATGTGCCGGTATGATTCTTCTCGCGAACGAAGTCGAAGGGTATGACGCCCACCTAAAGAAAATTCCGATGACAGTAAAACGTAATGCATTCGGACGTCAGGTCGACAGTTTTGAAGTCGATCTTCCGGTAAAAGGAATCGATGAGCCAGTCGAAGCGGTCTTTATTCGTGCCCCACAAGTAGCGCGAGTTGAACCGGAAGTAGATGTGCTCGCTGAAGTCGAGGAAGCGATTGTAGCAGTTCGTTATAATCAGTACCTGGCTTGTTCGTTCCATCCGGAATTGACGGAAGATTTATCATTGCACCGTTATTTTATCGAGATGGTTAAAGAAAATCAGAAGCAATATGCATAAGTTTGAGGGACCTCATGAAAAGGGGGTCCTTCAAACTTATTTTTTGTTACACTGAACAAAGAAGCGTATAGAAAGGGGAAACTATGTGAAGGCTCGCTATTTAATCATGATGTTTGTTGCCATGTTGCTTGTACAAGTAATCGTACCCTCAGTCGCCTCTGCGGCCGCGCCAAAAGTCGACGCGGCGAGCGCGATGCTCGTAGACGTGACGACAGGTCAGGTCTTATTTACAAAACAGGAAGATGCCATGCTTCAACCGGCTTCGATCACAAAATTGATGACGGCATTTTTGACGCGTGAAGCGATCGAAGAAGGAAAACTCAGTTGGAATCAAGAGGTTACACCGAGTGACGCTGCCTTGGCGCTGACGAGAAAACCGGGACTTGCACGAATCCCGCTACTGAATAAACCGTATACCATCAAAGAGTTATACGATGCAGCATTAATTCGTTCGGCGAACGAAGCGGCTGTGACGCTCGGGGAAGCGGTGTCTGGTTCAGAAGAGGCGTTCGTCAAAGAAATGAATCGTCGAGCGGATGAGTTAGGGATGACACAAACGACGTTTGCGAATGCATCGGGACTCGATTCTGTGTCAGCCGGTCTACCAGGAGATAATTTGACATCTGCCAATGATTTAATGAAGTTGGCGATTGCGTATTTGACGACTTATCCGGAAGTGCTCGACGTGACGAAACGGGCATACGTGGATGTCGACGGTGTTCGCTTTGACGCGACGAACCGAATGCTTGCCGACCGGGATCTCGCCTATCCAGGGATGCTCGGCTTTAAGACAGGAACAACGAATGAAGCAGGCTATTGCTTTGTCGGTGTGTCGACGCGGGATGGTCGCACTGTGTTATCCGTCGTTCTTGGCGCACCATCTGATGAGGGACGCTACGTCGCGACGAAAGCGTTACACGACTATGCATACGCAGATTTCGTCATGACACCGATTTTACGGACGGGGGAAACCATTTCGGAAACGGCAACGGTCTCTCAAGGTGAAACGGAACAAATTGCTGTCCGGACGACGAATGACTTTGAAGTGTTAGTCGAAAAAGGGAAACCTGTCCCGGAACCGAAAGTTGAACTGCTCGAACTAGAGGCTCCGGTCAAAGTCGATACACAGGCAGGCACGGTTACCATCGACTCCTCGGATCAAGTTCGCTATTTAGAAGGGGAGACGCCTCCGAAGATGACGCTTGTCACGGCAGAGGCGGTGGATACGGCTTCGTTTTTGATGAGAATGACGCGAGCATTTGTTGATTTCCTCGATCAAATCAGATTAGCACTTGGAAAAATCAGTCTTGTCGAACAAGTTCAGATGTTGTAAAGTAAGATTAATTCAATGACAGATGCGATGATGAGAATAAGTACGTTACGTACGTCTACTGACAGAGAGCTAGTGGTTGGTGCAAACTAGTGAGATGGCGTAACCGAATCGGCCTCGGAGCATTGGCTTGGAAACAAGTCACGTTTGGCACACGTTACGTGCATCGAGTGGCTCATGCATTTGGGCAACGAGGGTGGCAACGCGGATCCAAGGTGGTTCGTCCCTTTCCTACGGGAAAGGGACGTGCCGCCTTTTTTATATGAAAAAAGGAGGAATAGCAATGTTAGACATTAAACGTTTACGACAAGATTTTGAAGGGATTAAAGAAAAATTAGCTTACCGTGGAGAAGACTTGAGTGCACTTGACCGCTTCCCGCAGTTAGAAGAAAAGCGCCGTGACTTGATTAACGAAGTGGAAGTAAAGAAAGCGAAGCGCAATGAAGCGACAAAACAAATCGCTGAATTAAAACGCAACAAACAAGATGCAGAAGGTCCAATCTTAGAAACACGCCGTCTTGGGGATGAAATCAAATTGTTGGATGAGGAGTTACGAGAAGTAGAGGCGGAACTCAACTTGATCTTGCTCAGCATTCCAAACATCCCACATGAGTCAACCCCAATCGGTGAGACAGAAGATGATAACGTGACAATTCGTGAAATCGGAACGAAGCCTGATTTTGATTTCGAGCCGAAGCAACATTGGGACGTGATGGAAGACCTAAAAATCGTCGATGTCGAGCGCGCTGGAAAAGTAACGGGTAGCCGTTTTGTCTTCTATAAAGGATTAGGTGCTCGCTTAGAACGTGCTCTGATCAACTTTATGATGGACCTTCATTCAGACGAGCATGGATACTCAGAAGTATTGCCGCCGTACATGGTCAATCGTGATTCGATGATCGGAACAGGTCAACTTCCTAAATTTGAAGAAGATGCGTTCAAAGTAGCGGACACGAACTACTTCCTCGTTCCAACAGCTGAAGTGCCAGTTACAAACATGCACCGTGAAGAAATCATCCCGGAAACACAGCTTCCGATCACGTATACAGCATATAGCGCTAACTTCCGTTCTGAAGCCGGTTCAGCTGGTCGTGATACACGTGGCTTGATTCGTCAGCACCAGTTCAACAAAGTCGAGCTCGTCCGCTTCGTGAAACCAGAAGAGTCATATGAACAACTAGAATTATTGACAGGTCATGCTGAAGAGGTATTGAAGCGTCTTGGACTTCCGTATCAAGTACTCAGCATGTGCACGGCAGACCTCGGCTTCACAGCTGCGAAAAAATATGACATCGAAGTATGGATGCCAGCACAAGGGATGTATCGTGAGATTTCTTCTTGCTCTAACTTCGAAGATTTCCAAGCGCGTCGTGCGGGAATTCGCTTCCGTCGTGATGCCAACGCGAAACCAGAATTTGTTCACACATTGAACGGCTCAGGATTAGCAGTCGGTCGAACGGTGGCAGCGATTTTGGAAAACTATCAACAGGCAGATGGATCAGTCGTCATTCCAGAAGTGCTTCGTCCTTACATGGGTGGGAAAGAAAAGATTGAAATGCCGAACTAAACACTTGAGTCGCCTCGATTTTGAGGCGCTCAATTTTTTTTAATGTTTTTTCACAAAAGGGTTTGACATCTGTCTCTTCAGTTGGTACTATAAATCATGTCGAGCGACACTGTTGCTCACGAATTGCATATGAGCTTTGGAGGTGTACCCAAGTGGTTTAAGGGAACGGTCTTGAAAACCGTCAGGGGTGTAACAGCCTGCGTGGGTTCGAATCCCACCACCTCCTCCATTTCTTTTTTGGAGGCTCACACAATTTTATATCTTTTGGAGGTGTACCCAAGTGGTTTAAGGGAACGGTCTTGAAAACCGTCAGGGGTGTAACAGCCTGCGTGGGTTCGAATCCCACCACCTCCTCCACTTTCTTTTTTTTTACACTTTTTTAGGCCTGGAGTTGTACCCAAGTCCGGCTGAAGGGGACGGACTCGAAATCCGTTAGGAGTCGCAAGGCTCGCGTGGGTTCGAATCCCACCAACTCCGCTTTCAATCGGGCATCTGCAGAGGCAGATGCATTTTTTGTATCCACAGACATATGCGCTGTGGATTTTTTTATGCACAAAAAAGAGAGATCACGCTTTTGATAGCGTAATCCCTCTGTATGATTATCTAACTTTTGCTTCGCGAGCAATCGTTAACTGCTTTTCAATTTTTTCAAGGATGAGTTCGACTGAATCTGGGTCTTTGATGAGATCGTACTCTTCAATCGAGAGGCGTAGTACTGGGCACAAGTTGAAGTTGTTGATCCACTCTGTGTAGCGTTCGTACATCTCTTCCCAATAAGCGATTGGTGTTTGTTGCTCCATCTCGCGACCGCGCATCTGGATGCGTTCAAGGACTTGTTCGAACGAACCTTCAAGATAAATCAATAGGTCTGGGTGTGGGAAGAAGGGTGTTAACACCATAGCCTCGAACAAACTTGAATACGTTTCGTAGTCTGTTGGTGACATCGTCCCTTTTTCATAATGCATTTTTGCGAAGATGCCTGTGTCTTCATAGATGGAACGGTCTTGAATGAAGCCGCCACCGTATTGGAAGATTTTCTTCTGTTCTTTAAAGCGTTCTGCTAAGAAGTAAATTTGAAGATGGAAACTCCAACGTTCAAAATCATGGTAGAATTTATCGAGGTAAGGGTTCGTATCTACTTTCTCTAGAGACGTTCGGAAGTTTAAAGCATCGGCTAACGAATTGGTAATCGTCGATTTCCCGATTCCAACCATTCCACCGATTGTAATGATTGTATCGTTCGGAATGTTATATTTATCAATCAGCTTCATTTTAATTGTGCTCCTTTAGTTAATTCTAATTCGCGTTCAATCGTCTTGAGGACATGTGTCAAATCGTCCGGATTGTGTACAAAGTCGAGTTCATCCCCACTAAACGAGAGGATTTTCACTTCTGGATGGGCCGCGCGATAGGATTCGACGAACGTCTCATAATCGTGAGCAAGTTGTTCGAGATAATCGCGAGACATATTTTCTTCCACTTCACGTCCACGCAAAGCAACGCGTTTCATCAGTGTCTCAATGCTGGCGTGTAAGTAAATGACGACATCAGGTTTCGGCATATCATGTGTCAAAATCTTATAAATTTGCTCGTACTTGTTTAAATGCGCAGGTTTCAACGAACGGTGAGCAAAAATCAAGTTTTTGAAAATATGATAGTCCGAAACGACGGATTGCTGTTGACTCAAGTGGTGTTTATGAATATCATCCAACTGCTTGAATCGATTGCATAAGAAGAACATTTCCGTTTGGAAACTCCATTCTTCGATATCTTCATAAAACTTGCCGAGAAATGGGTTCTCTTCTACAATTTCATTCAGCATCTGCATCGAGAAATGCTGACTGATGATATGGGCCAGTGATGTTTTCCCGACACCAATCGGTCCTTCTACCGTTATAAACATATGATGTCATCCTCCATTATCCAAAGTGCAAGTTCCATTCTAGCATAGAATGCGAATGATATGGCGAGGGATTTGATTTTCATTTTTTTTCATAGTGTTAAATAAGAAATGAGGTGAATCGATGGAACGTGATGAACGATTTATGCAGTTGGCCATCGAAGAAGCAAAGAAAGCAGAGGCCATCGGTGAGGTTCCGATCGGCTGTGTGATTGTGAAAGGTGATGAAGTGATTGCGACTGGTCATAATCGTCGTGAAACAGATTTATTGGCAGCGGCTCATGCTGAGATGATTGCGATTGAATCAGCAAATCGATCACTGGGCAATTGGCGATTAGAAGATTGTGAGTTATACGTCACACTCGAACCGTGTCCAATGTGTGCGGGTGCCATTGTGCTATCCCGAGTGAAGCGGGTCATCTTCGGTGCACATGATCCGAAAGGGGGTTGTTGCGGTACGTTGATGAATTTGGTACAAGATGAACGATTCAATCATCAGGCTGACGTAACCGAAAATGTTTTAGCAGAAGAATGTGGACGACTTCTAACTGATTTCTTCCGGGCGCTTAGAGAAAGGAAGAAACAAGAGAGACTTCATCAGAGAGGTTGCAACCCAATCGATTAAACAGTATAATGTAATAGCACTCGAGATAGTGCATAATTTCATTTACCCATTTGCCGTGCTAGGTGGGGAGGTAGCGGTGCCCTGTCACTCGCAATCCGCTGTAGCGAGACTGAATCCCGATTCGAGGGAGTGCGCTGGTGTGGTCTGCCTTATGTAAGTGGCGTTGACGTCTGAGTCCTGCGCAACGGTCACCCATGAACCAGGTCAGGTCCGGAAGGAAGCAGCCTTAAGTGGTGACGTACCGTGTGCCGCAGGGGTGCTTGGGCTGAGCAAACTGCATGAGTAACGCATGTTGACGTGCTTTCAGAAATCGGTGCGCGGCAGATTTATTTTATAACTTCAATCTATGGCCCCAGGGCTGTAGATTTTTTTGTATGATGAGATAGAGAAGAAAAGTGGGGAAGGAGGCGAACTCATGGCGTATCAAGCGTTATATCGAGTATACAGACCTCAGTCATTTCAAGAGGTCGTCGGTCAAGTCCATATCACACGTACGATTCAAAACGCTTTATTAGAGGAGCGGATGTCACACGCATATTTGTTTTCAGGTCCACGCGGGACAGGGAAGACGAGCTTAGCGAAAATCATTGCTAAGGCGATCAACTGTGAAAGTGCACCGACACGTGAACCGTGTAATACCTGTCCGACGTGTATCGCGATCACGGAAGGTACGAGTCCGGACGTTTTTGAAATCGATGCGGCATCAAATAATGGAGTTGACGAAATTCGAGAAATCCGAGACAAAGTCAAATATCCACCGTCTCAAGGGCGTTACAAAGTATATATCATTGATGAAGTGCATATGTTGTCGACAGGTGCATTCAATGCATTATTAAAAACACTTGAAGAACCGCCAGCACATGCGATTTTTATCTTAGCGACGACAGAACCGCATAAAATTCCGGCAACGATTATTTCGCGTTGTCAGCGATTTGATGTCAAACGACATGAAGTGAGTCAATTGCAAACCCGGATGGCCTATATTTTGAATGATCAAGACCATGATTATGATCCGGAAGCATTGAAACTAATCGCACGGGCTGCTGATGGCGGGATGCGGGATGCCCTTAGCTTGCTTGATCAGGCCTTGGCATTTAGTGATGGGCGTTTGACGGAAGAAGCGGTGTTAGAAGTGACGGGTGCTGTGACGGATGAAACACTGCTCGAAATGGCATACGGATTACAGAAAAAAGAGTTGAATGCGATTTTGAGTACGCTTGAAATGATGTTACGTGAAGGGAAAGATTTAAAGCGTTTCATCGAAGACTTAGTGTTCGTCCATCGGGATGCGTTACTATTGAAAGCATCTCCGCAAGCTGCCGACTTATTAGAGCGTGCTCGTCCGACTGATGAGTTTCGTCAGTTTGTCGAAGCAACTTCGACGGACGAATTGTTCCAAGTGATTGAAGAGCTCAATGAGTGCCAGCAGCAAATGAGGCTGTCGAATCATCCGAAGGTGTTGGTAGAGTTAACGTTCATTCGAATTGCAGAACAAGGTCGTACGATCAGTGAGCAGATGACACAACTTCAAGACCAAGTGCGTGAGTTGAGCCGCGAATTGAATGAAGTGAAGAAGAATGGCGTGACTGTGACAGGTGGAGAGGTGGAAAAACCGAAGCCTGCTCCGAAACGAACACAAATCCGAGTTCCGAAAGAGCGGATTCGCCAATTACTTCAGCGGGCTGAGCGGCAGCATTTGAATGCGATTCGCGATAGTTGGGGCGACATCATGACGAATATTCGGATACAGGATGGTCCAATCTTCGCACTCTTCTATGAAAGTGAGGCTGTCCTTTGTGCAAGTGACACCTTACTGGTACAATTTAAAGATGGAATGACATGGCACTATGAACAAGTGAGTTCGAATGGTCGTACGCGTGATGTAATCGAGCAGGCGTTATTTGAAGTTACGGGGATTCGTCGTGAAATTATGGCGGTGCTTGAAACGGATTGGAATGAACTGAAGAATGAGTTCATCCTTCAAAAACAAGCAGAGCGGACAGAACGAGTCGAAGAACCAGAAACTGAAGACCCGTTGGTTGCACAGGCGATGGAACGTTTTGGCGATGTCGTTGAAATCGAAGAAACATAAGGGAGGCGCTCTGAATGCGTGGAATGGGAAATATGAATAATATGATGAAACAAATGCAAAAGATGCAAAAAGATATGGCGAAAGCTCAAGAAGAACTAAAAGAGTTATCAGTAGAAGGTACTGCAGGAGGCGGCATGGTAAAAGTTGTCGTCAGCGGTCATAAAGAAGTTTTAGATGTCATCATTGCAGAAGATGTCGTCGACCCGGACGATGTAGATATGTTGCAGGATCTCGTCTTAGCAGCAATTAATGATGCGATGAAGCAAGCTGATCAGCTTGTGAATGATAAGATGGGACGTTTCACACAAGGTATGAATCTCCCAGGCTTTTAAGTGAAGAAAGGATCGATGCGAGTTGCAATACCCTGAAGCCATTGGACGATTGATTGAGAGTTTTACGAAACTACCTGGAATCGGTCCTAAAACTGCAGTGCGTTTGGCGTTCCATGTATTAGATATGGAAGAAGACGATGTATTAACGTTTGCGAAGTCTCTCGTCAGTGCGAAACGGGACATCAAATATTGTACCGTGTGCGGTCACATTACAGATATTGATCCTTGTGCAATCTGTAAAGACTCACATCGGGATGAAACGGTAGTTTGTGTGGTTCAAGATTCAAGAGACGTGATTGCCATGGAGAAAATGAGAGAGTATAGAGGGAAATATCATGTTCTTCATGGAGCCATAAGTCCAATGGAAGGGATTGGTCCAGAGGATATTAACGTTTCAAGCTTGCTGACACGGTTACAAGAGAACGAGTCAATCCAAGAAGTGATTTTAGCGACGAACCCGAACATTGAGGGAGAAGCGACTTCGATGTATTTATCACGCTTACTTAAGCCGACAGGAATCCGTGTAACTCGTCTCGCGCATGGTTTGCCCGTCGGTGGGGATTTAGAGTATGCGGACGAAGTGACCTTGTCTCGAGCGATGGAAGGTAGAAGAGAATTATGAAATGGTTTCGTAAGTCGTTAAAAGATGATTATGATCAACGACTACTGACTGAGTTGATGGAAGCGAAAGCTAAGTTTGAGTCGAAACGTCGTATGCTTGAAGTGAGCATCGAAGATACAGGAGAATTAGCGGCTCAAGTGAAGCAAGCAGAAGCTCTTTACTTTTTCTATTTGAAAGAGGCGAAAAAACGAAATGTATCCTTAACGTCTCTCCGTTCATAAGGCGAAGCCGTTGGCTCGCCTTATTTTATTTTTAACCCTATATAATGAAGAAAATAATATAGTGTAAGTGATTAAAGCATGATTTAATAAATTTCTTAAAACTATTTTAATAAAAGGGTTGCGTGATTAAAGTTTTACTGATATATTAATAGACGTCGCCGAGATAAGTGGCAAACAAAATAAAAAATATTTTAAAAAGTGATTGACCTTTTGTTCTTCACTTGGTAAGATATTAAAGTCGCCAAGAGCGGCAGACGAACTTTGAAAACTGAACGATGAGGCAAAAATAAGTTTTACAATTTTTGAATGAAGCGCAAGCTTCGTCAATTTAA
>NZ_JACSKM010000020.1:0-11248 GCF_018617615.1 Exiguobacterium sp. s189
GCTCCCTGCTTGCCCCTAGGAAAGCGAGCCGTGCCCGGCTTGGGCATAAAAAAAGACCGTAGACCTATATTTTGTCTACAGTCTGAAAGGGAACGCTTCGGCGTTCCCTTTTTCATGGAATAGTGTAGAATGGATGTGTATGAAATAAAGGGGGACTCTTTGTCTTGAAAGCTTCTCAAACAATCGATATCACACAAATTGATGTTCCGTGGATTGCCTCGATGCTAGGTGTCGGGAGCGACCCGAACGATTTTTCGGTCGGATTCAACGCACTCGTTGTCACGGTCATCTTACTGACGATTCTCGTCTTTAAGCTTGGTTTTGCAAAACAATTGGCATGGTGGAAATCACTGATTGTTTATATTTTACTTGCACTTGGCGCAGGTACGATGGCGCTCGTCTTTTTCACGTGGCCGATTCCAGAAGTACTTGCTGTCATGGCCATCGTGTTGGCCATCTATCGCGGTCGTCTTTGGTGGAACCGTCGTCAGGATGCAGTCGAGTCATAAAAAAATACGGGCGTCTCTTCGGAGGCGCCCGTTTTCGTTACCAATTTCGTTTTTGTCGAAATGTAGGATATAACTTGAATTGTCCAGATGCGGCGCGTTCAGCCGTACGTTCGCTGATTCGCTCCTGACAGTCTTGACACATATACGTTTTAGCCGGCTTGTTGCGCAATCGTTTTGCTTCAAACGACCATGAGTCGATCGTTTCGACTTTATCGCAAAGAGAACATTTTACACGCATCTTTTCACCTTCCTCTATAGGATGAGTATAGCATGATTTTATTCGTTGAAAGCAGGGAATTGAATCGGTAAGGGAGAATGGTACAACCATACCCGGTTAAAAGGAGGGGAGTTGAATGGCGAGTAAGGCAACGTTTGAATTGACAGCCGCTCAACAGCGATTGTTGAATGACATGCCATTAACATTTCTCGTCGGTTTTGATGAGGCAAAGCGTTGGCCAATCAGCCACGCCATCAGTTGGGTGCAAGCACTCGACAAGGACACGATGCGGTTCGCTTTAACCAAGAATTCGCATATCGTGACGATTTTATCAACCGAAAAGACAGCAGGTCTCATCTTTATCGAAGATGGTCAGTCCTATCATGTTTTACTTTCATCCATCCGAGAATTTGAACCAACGGTAAAACCGAGCCTTCATCTTCGTTTTTTTGAAGGACATGTCGAAGAAGTGAGAAATATCTCATTTTATGGTGCGGCATACGCTCAGCCCGAAATTACGAAAACGTATGATATTCGAGCGGCGGAAAAATTAGACCGTGAAGTGAAAGAAAGTCTTCATTCTTGATTACCATCCTATAGTCGAGGGGCGGCAAAGTCTATGAAAAAAACGTATGTACTCGATACGAACGTACTCCTACATGATCCGCTATCCTTATTTCAATTTGAAGAACATGACGTGGTCATCCCGGCCATTGTCTTAGAAGAACTTGACGGTAAAAAACGAAACATGGATGAGGTCGGGCGGAACGCCCGTGAAACGTCGCGTGTTCTAGACCAGCTCCGAACTTCGGGGAAACTTCATGACGGCGTCCCACTTGAAAACGGTGGACGTCTCTTTGTCGAGATTGGACACGAACACGAAGTCGATATTCCATTCGACGTGATGACGAACGATAACCGCATCCTACTCGTTGCCTTAAAATTAATGAAACAATACGAGCATGACACGAACCATAAAGTCGTCGTCGTCTCAAAAGATATATTGGTCCGTGTGAAGGCGGACGCGATCGGGATTGATGCCGAAGACTATCTGACCGACCATATCGTCGATACGACGAATTTGTATGCCGGCTATCGTGAAATCGAGGTCGATCAGGCACTCATCGATGAATTTTATAAAGTACGCCAACTTCCGACATCCGCATTGACGAAACAAACGTTATATCCGAATTCGTTCGTCGTGTTAAAAAGTAACGTGTCGAAAGCGAGTGCGCTCGCGGTGGTCGATACGCTCCAACCGATTGTTCGTCCGTTAGCGCTCGATGCTGACCACATCTGGGGAATTCATCCACGAAACGTCCAGCAACGGATGGCGCTAGACTTATTGTTACGAGATGACATTCCGTTCGTCACGTTACTCGGTAAAGCGGGAACCGGCAAGACGCTCCTTGCCCTAGCGGCAGGACTCTCTCTCGTTGAGGACGAGCAACGATACAATAAGCTCGTCGTCGCCCGACCGGTAGTCCCGATGGGGAACGATATCGGCTACTTGCCAGGTGAGATGGAAGAAAAACTACGTCCATGGATGCAACCGATCTATGATAATCTAGAATTTCTCTTCAGTGCCAATTCAAAAGATGAGCTAGGAAATATTCTGGCCGGCATGAAATCGATTCAACTCGAAGCGCTCACTTATATTCGAGGAAGAAGCATGCCCGACCAGTTCATCATCATCGACGAAGCTCAAAACTTAACGAAACATGAAATCAAGACGATTCTCACCCGTGTCGGGGAGAACTCGAAAATTGTTCTCGTCGGTGACCCGTACCAAATCGACCATCCGTATTTAGATGAATATTCGAACGGATTGACGTACGCCGTTGAACGATTCAAAGGACAAAATGTCTTCGGTCACGTCCAATTGGTAAAAGGGGAGCGCTCGTCTCTCGCAAGATTGGCGGCCGACTTATTATAAGCGAGACACACAAATAACGCCGAGCTAAGCGCTCGGCGTTATTTTGTATCGAGTTGTAGCGATTGGACGTTCGTCCGTTCTAAAAAGGCGTTCGAGATCATGATCAATCCTGTGACGATGAACAGTGCGGAAAATCCGAAGTGTGCCACGATTTGAGATCCAAATAGCGGTCCGAGTAGATTTCCCATGAACTGAGCGGACTGATTATAGGAAAAGATTCTTCCGGTTGCAGCGGTTGGAGTATGCTGTCTCAGCAACGACTGAACGGATGGCATCAACGCAGCGGTCGCAAATCCAATCCCGAAGCGTAACAGAATGAGTTGGGTCGTCGAGGTGACGAATGCTTGCGGGATTAAGAATAAACTGTAGAGGAGCAGTGCCCAAAATAAGATCCGTTCTGCACCGTATCGGTCCGATAATCGTCCGAGACGCTGCGCCGAAAAGAGAGCGGCGAGACCGGGGGCAGATGCAACAATCCCTGCCATGAAGGCAAGTGCGGTCGTATGTGGATTTAATTCACGTACATATAACGTCAAGAGTGGTCCGATTGATTGTGTTGAGAACTGGATGAGGAACGTTGTCACAAACAACCCGACAATCAATTGCGGATGCCGCAGTGAGGCGAAAACGGACTTCAGTGAAGCGAGTTCTTCACGTTTCACTGGGACAAAGTCTTCTTTTACGAACCAGAGCGTAATCAAGAATGTGAGGAAGAGTGCGCTTCCGGTAAAGAGAAAAACGGATCGAAGCCCAATCCAGTCTGCAAGTAGTCCGCCGATGAGCGGACCGAGTAGACCACCGGTGATTCCACCGGTCGACAAGGTACCGAGCGCCCAGCCACTTTTCTCTTTTGGGGTTTGGGAAGCGACCAAGGTAATACCGGCTGAGATAAATCCAGAAACGGCACCCATGAGTAAACGCAACCCGACCAGTTGATACACGTCTTGTACAAAACTAATGAGAAACATCACGATGGACATTCCGAGGCTTGCTCGGATAAGCATCAACTTTCTCCCTTTTTGGTCAGCCAGACGTCCCCACATCGGGGAAACGATGGCGGCCACGAGGAACGTCGCGCCGAACGCGATTGCCGACCACGTGACGACATGGTCAGGGTCCTTTACCCCGAGTTGTTCAATAAACAACGGCAGGAAGGGGAGGACGAGACTCATTGAAGCGGCGGTCAAGAAGCTACCGATCCAAACAACTATTAAATTTCGTTTCCAAAGAGGCATCGTAAGCGTCACGACCTTTCTTATTCAATTTGTAGTCAACACACTACATATTACACTTTGTGAAGTAAAAAGTCCAAAAAATGAGAAGGGAAGCCCCTTCTCATTGATTGCTCAGTACGGTTATGTGATTCACTTGGCGAATGACCTGGTCTTCATATAATACATAGACCGGTCCATCAGCGAGTACTTTCCCGTCTTTTGAAAATTGTAAGTACACCCGTGATGCTTCACTAAGCGACAGCGTCAACACCGTTTCTCCGTAAAAACGGACGTGTGTGGCCAAATCAATAGGTTCGGCATTGTTCAAAAATGGCGAGAGCGGCATCACGAACGAATCGCGTAAAGCTGCGTCTTTATCTTGACGAGACATCGGCTTATTGTGGTCGATTCTTGTTCCTTGTGATAGACCATCGTCCCATGCTTTCCCCATTTTCGCATAGTAGGCCTCACGGTCACTCTCTGTCACCGAGTCCAATTCTTCAATCTTTCGTTTGCGGTCGTCAAAAATCCATACGGTCGGATCGATCGTCAAACTGTGACGAACCGCTCCGTCTAGTGGAAAAATCATGCTTACATCCCCCTTTATACACATTACACGTTTCATTATAGCGCTCTTTCTCTTAAAATGGAAAAGAGGAAGAATGTCGCAATCATCCATACTGTACATTGAATTATGATGAAAGATAATGTACAGTTGAGTTATGACAAACAGTCTGTCATCGTACGGAGGAGGGGTCGTAGTGGCGACAAATTTGGCTGCAATCCAACGGGAGCAAGCGCTTCAGTTACTCGAGGCGGATGCTGAAAAAATCCGTTGTCTGATTGAAGTGCAGTTAGAAAACCTAAAAATGCCGAAGTGCCCGCTTTATGAAGAGGTGCTTGATACACATATGTTTGGACTATCGCGCCAAATTGATTTTGCGGTTCGTCTTGGACTCATTTCAGACATTGAAGGTAAAGGACTGCTCGATTCATTGGAACAAAAGTTGTCTGCTCTGGCAGAAGCTTCAGAATTATGAACCTTATACTCAAACTGTGCAAGTGGCGCTGTTTGAGTATTTTTTTATAAGGGTTGTCGGATTGTTTTACATAAGGAAGTGAATACATGAAAACACGGTTTCGGTATTTTGATTTTGCGTTGTTTTTGTCAGTGCTCTTACTCGTCGGGATCAGCTCGATCATGATTTACAGTGCGAGCGTTTGGAATCGTGGGGACTATGCGAATAGCAGCTTGTTCTATCGCCAGCTCGTCTACGTAGGGATCGGGATCTTTGTCTACTTGATCGCGACGCTGTTCCGCTATGAGATGTTTCGGAAGAAAGGCATTCGTCTCAGTCTCTATGCGGTCTCTGTCATCTTGCTATTTGTTACATGGGCGATGCCACCATTGAACGGTGCACGCGCATGGCTCATTATCGGCGGATTCACCATTCAGCCGGTCGAGATTGCCAAATTTGTTCTCATCATACTGCTTGCGAACTATTACCACGAGCTATGGAATAATGAGTTGAAAGGACTACCGGGGCGTCTCGCTCGGGCTGCTATCGTGAAAAAAGGGTGGCGCGCTCAAATCGGTGCCTTCTTCTTAGTACCGGTTCTCTTTTACTTCTCGTTCTACGCCATCGCCATCAATGGACAGCCAGACATGGGGGGATTATTCGTTCTCGGTTCCATCATGCTTCTCATGTGGTTCGGAGTCGGGGCACCCCTTCGAATTTTGATTCCAGGGATTTTAGCCGGGGTCGGTGCTGTGTTCTTATTGTTCACGACAATCTTCTCCGAGAATCAACGGAGCCGGATTGAGGTCGTGTTCAACCCGTTCATGGACCCGGAAGGATACGGTCATCAGTTGCTCATGTCGATCATCTCGATCGTACATGGTGGATTGACCGGCGTCGGACTCGGGAACAGTTTTCAAAAGTATGGGTATTTACCAGAACCTGAAACCGACTATATTATGTCGATCATTGCTGAAGAGTTAGGGTTCTTCGGTGTGCTGACGGTTTTGGTACTGCTCTTCTTCATCGCGTTTCGCGCGATTCATATTGCCAATCATGCAGATAGTCATTTTGCGATGTTCGTCTCGTTTGGGATTGCATCACAGATCATCATTCAAACAGCCATCAATATCGGTGCGATGTCTGGTTGGTTCCCAGGGACAGGGGTGACCTTGCCGCTGGTCAGTTATGGGGGGACGTCGCTGATCATGATGATGGGTGTTCTCGGGGTACTTAGTAGTATCTCGATGCGTAACCGTCATCGAGAAGCGACACGACGAGAAGAAATTCGGGTGAAGTCCGAAGAGAACGTTCAACGTTCATCGCTTCATGTGGTCAGGTAAGAAACATTTAAATTTTATTAACGGGGGGATTTCATTTGAAACCAATTAAAAAGTTACTTGTTGCAAACCGTGGGGAGATTGCCATTCGCGTATTTCGAGCGGCAACTGAGTTAGGCATTCGGACTGTAGCCGTCTATTCACAAGAAGATAGCGGTTCATTACATCGTTTTAAAGCCGATGAAGCCTACTTGGTAGGACTCGATAAGAAGCCGATTGATGCGTATCTCGATATCGAAGGTGTCATTCGTATCGCCAAAGAGTCAGGCAGTGACGCGATTCACCCGGGATATGGTTTCCTTTCAGAAAACATTGACCTCGCACGACGTTGCCGTGAAGAGGGCATCATATTTGTCGGTCCACACGAGTCACACTTGCATGCGTTCGGGGACAAAGTGCGGGCACGTCAGAGTGCGATTGCTGCAGGTCTTCCTGTTATCCCAGGCTCGGACGGTCCACTCACATCGTATGAAGATGCAGAAGCATTTGCGAACGAGCATGGTTTCCCGCTCATGGTCAAAGCATCTATGGGTGGCGGAGGACGCGGGATGCGTGTCATCCGTACAGAAGCGGAAATGAAAGATTTGATTGAACGTGCGAAATCGGAAGCAAAACAAGCATTTGGTTCTGATGAAGTGTACATAGAGAAATTAGTCGAACGTCCGAAACACATCGAGGTTCAAATTCTCGGAGATGAGCACGGTCACATCGTTCACTTGTTCGAGCGTGACTGTTCGGTGCAGCGCCGACATCAAAAGGTCGTCGAAGTCGCGCCGTGTGTGACATTATCTGAAGCCTCGCGCCAAGCGATTTGTGATGCGGCGGTTCAACTCATGCGTCACGTCGGATACGTCAACGCCGGTACGGTCGAATTTTTAGTGACGGAAGATGAATCATTCTACTTCATCGAAGTAAACCCACGCGTCCAAGTTGAGCATACGATCACAGAGATGGTCACAGGGTTTGATATTGTCCAAACGCAATTGATGATCGCACAAGGAGAGTCGCTTCACGGTGATATGATTCAAATGCCGAAGCAAGAGGACATTAAACTTCTTGGTTATGCGATTCAATCACGTGTCACGTCAGAAGACCCAGGGAACAACTTCATGCCGGATACAGGGAAAATCATGGCATACCGTTCTCCAGGTGGTTTTGGTGTCCGTCTTGACGGCGGAAACGCGTACGTCGGTGCAGAAATTTCACCGTACTACGACTCGCTTCTCGTAAAACTGTCGACACACGGCATGACATTCGAACAAGCCGCTTCGAAAATGGTCCGAAACTTGAACGAGTTCCGGATTCGTGGAATCAAAACGAACATCCCGTTCTTGATTAACGTCATGAAACATCCGAACTTCATCAATGGGGACTACAACACGTCATTCATCGATGAGACGCCAGAACTGTTCGTCTTCCCGAAACGAAAAGACCGTGGTACGAAGTTGTTGAACTATATCGGCGATGTGACAGTGAACGGATTCCCAGGAGTCGGTCTGAAAGACAAACCGATCAGCCGCTCGGTACGTATCCCACAAGACCTACCGACAGAAGCAAAACCGGGAACGAAACAAATCTTGACGGAACTCGGTCCAGACGGCCTGGCTGACTGGATCAAACGTCAACCGGAACTGTTATTGACGGATACGACGATGCGAGATGCGCACCAGTCATTGCTCGCGACGCGCATGCGGACGCAAGACATTCTCAATATCGCAGAGCCTACAAGCAAGTTGATGCCAGAATTGTTCTCAGTCGAAGCATGGGGTGGGGCGACGTTCGATGTTGCCTACCGCTTCTTGTCAGAAGACCCATGGGTACGTCTCATGAAACTTCGTGAGAAGATGCCGAACGTCTTGATTCAAATGTTACTTCGTGGTGCGAACGCGGTCGGCTATAAAAACTATGCGGACAACGTCATTGAGAAGTTTGTGCATGAAGCAGCGTATGCAGGAGTCGACGTATTCCGAATCTTCGATAGTCTTAACAACTTAGAGTCGATTCAATTGGCAATCGATGCGACGTTACCGACAGGGAAAGTAGCGGAGGCGGCGATTTGTTATACAGGTGACTTGTATGACGGCAACCGTCCGAAATACCATCTTCCGTACTACATTGACCTTGCGAAAAAACTTGAGGCGAGTGGTGCCCATATTCTAGCCATTAAAGATATGGCCGGGTTATTGAAACCGGAATCAGCCTATGCGCTCGTGTCAGCATTGAAAGATGCGGTCGATTTACCGATTCACTTGCATACACACGATGCTTCAGGTAACGGAATCTTCACTTACGCACGTGCGACGGATGCTGGTGTCGATATCGTCGACGTTGCCGCAAGTTCGATGTCAGGGATGACGTCGCAACCTTCAGGTGGAAGTTTAGTCTACGCGCTTAACCACCACGAACGTCAACCGAAGATTGATCCGAAACAATACGAAGTGATCAGTGATTACTGGCAAGACGTGCGCCATAACTACGAACCGTTCGAAAGTGACATGCGCGCACCACATCCGTCTGTATACGAACACGAGATGCCAGGTGGTCAATATTCGAACCTTCAGCAACAAGCGAAAGCAGTCGGGCTTGGAGACCGTTGGGGTGAAGTGAAGGCAATGTATGCCCGTGTCAACATGTTGTTCGGCGATATTGTCAAGGTTACCCCTTCTTCAAAAGTCGTCGGTGACATGGCGCTCTTCATGGTGCAGCACAACTTGACAGAAGAGGATGTGATGACGCGTGGCCATCAACTCGACTTCCCAGACTCGGTCGTCGAGATGATGCGCGGCGAGCTAGGTACACCTCCTGGTGGTTTCCCGAAAGATGTCCAACAAGTCATCTTAAAAGGGGAGGAGCCACTGAACGTTCGTCCTGGTAAACTGATCAAGCCATATGACTTTGAATCAGCACGCCAAGAGTTGTTCGAGAAGTTTGAGCGACCGGTCACAGACTTTGAGCTTCTTGCACACGCGCTCTATCCGAAGGTATACGAAGACTATGTCAAACATACGACGACGTACGGTGACGTATCCGTCCTCGACACGTTGACGTTCTTCTACGGATTAAACGTCGGTGAGACGATTCAAGTGGAGATTGAGACAGGGAAGACGTTGATCATCAAGCTCGTACAAGTGAGTGCGGCAAACGAAGATGGCATTCGTCTCGTCTCTTATGAGATGAACGGCGTACCGCGTGAGATCGAGATTAAAGACGTGAACGTCAAATCTGCGACAACAAGCCGTCCGAAAGTGGATCGTTCGAACCCGAAACAAGTCGGTGCCTCGATGCCAGGCTCTGTTTTGAAAGTGTTGGTCGAACCAGGAAGTCGTGTTCACCGTGGAGAGCAGCTACTCGTCACGGAAGCGATGAAGATGGAGACGACGATTCAGGCAGCACAAGATGGCGAGATCAAAGCCATCCATATTAAAGAAGGCGACACAATACAAAGTGACGACTTGTTGATTGAATTTGTATAATCAAAAGAAGCATAGTTCGCTATGCTTCTTTTTTGTAGATGGGAGTGGGAATGATGAAACGAGTATGTTGGTTTCGTTCGGATTTTAGATTGACCGATAATCATATGCTTCACCGGGCGCTGAACGATATGGAAGAGGGGGATGACCTCGCTTTCGTCTTTTGGCTAAACCCGAAATATTGTGACCCGTTCGAAGTCCGTCACGATTATTTCTTCTCGACGATGCGAACGTTTATGGATGATTTGGAAACAAAAGGGTTGGGGCTTCGAGTGCTCGTCGCGGAAACGGAGAAGGATTTCGTGGAACAGCTCGGGGAGATAGATGCTCTATATTTCAATGCGGAGTATGTAGAACCGTTCAAACAGCGAGACGACCGTGTCATCGAGGCACTTGGTGAAGAGGTGAAAGTCGTACGACTCCTTGACCGGCATCTGTTTCATCCCGATGCGTTCAGTACGAAGAGTGGAGACCCGTATAAAGTGTTCACCCCGTTCAAAAAAGCGGCTTATGCTGAGCAACCGCCGAAACCGTACGATGTCGATATCGATCGTTTAACGGATTTCATCAGCTCGAAAAACGAGCAGCCGAGTGAACTGAAAGACTTGTTCAAACACTGTGAGCGAGAGTGGAAAGGCTTAGGGGAGACCGAGGCGAAGAAACGGTTGACGCGTTTCGTCAATGATCGCATGGTCGATTATGATGAAAAACGTGACATCCCGAGTATTGCTGGGACGAGCCGATTATCCCCATACTTACGGACCGGTGTATTATCGATTCGTACGATTACCGAGCAGGTGCTGTCCGCCAGAAAATCTAAAGGACGCGACACGTATTACGACGAACTGTTGTGGCGCGAATTTTATTATATGGTGATGGCGAAGTTCAAAGGATTGAAAGATCAACCGTTCAATGACAAATACAAATCGCTCGAATGGGAAGACAATGAGGAACAGTTCGAAAAGTGGTGTAACGGGGAGACGGGTTATCCAATCGTCGATGCAGCGATGCGTCAATTGAACGAGACCGGATGGATGCACAACCGCCTACGCATGATTGTCGCATCTTTCTTGACGAAACACCTTCTTCTCGATTGGCGGAAAGGGGAACGGTATTTCGAGAGGAAGTTGATTGATTACGAGGCCTCTTCGAATATCGGGGGTTGGCAATGGGCCGCCTCGGTCGGGACGGACGCTGTTCCGTATTTCCGTATCTTCAATCCGACGACGCAATCTGAACGGTTCGACCCAGATGGGACGTTCATCCGGAAGTATGTGCCGGAGCTGAAACATGTGACAGACAAATCGATTCATTTTCCGGACCCGTCAGAGCGAGACAATTATGCGATGCCACTCGTCGATCATAAAGAAGCGCGAGAGCGTGCCCTCGAACGATTTAACTAAATCAGGCGAGAATTCTTCCTCCTCTAAGCGTCTCGGGGTGTATCCTGGCGTAGGTGGGGGATGAATCGCCCGGTCCAAAACTCTTTTTCTCTGTGACAGATATGACGAACAAAAGTTCGTCATTCCGTCAGATTCTCCCT